>JAEEOK010000118.1 GCA_016284235.1 Succinivibrionaceae bacterium | reverse complement strand
GCGCTCTTGAAAAAAAGACTGTATATAATTCAGGCAAACTGCAATGTGCATTAGTGTTGTATCCCGCTCTCTATTTTATAAAATCACTAATTCATTCTGGCTCTGTTAAGGAATAGTGTTGCTCCGGGTAACCGGCATGATATTTATCTGCCAAAAAAATCTACTTTTTTAAGTTAAAAAATAAATACTCCATGAAATATATTGGGTTTCTGCGGTATCAACACTTTTGTTAAACAGAGCAAATCCCTTTCAAATAATACCTACAATCTGCATACATACACCATCTGACAGATATGCTTTCATTCCGCCATAGGTTATAATCTTCAAGTGCACCGGGTGGAAATATCTGTCCGGAAAACAGATGAGGAGCCCGATTTGCTCAAACCCTGCAGATCACTGCCGGCAGGAAGCAGGTAAATACATACAAGATCGGGCCCCTTTAAAAAGGCTGTTAAAATAAAAAAAAACAGTACTAATCAAATAACAAAATCTGAACAAAGCAGCAGGAAGAAGCATGGCAACAATTGAAGATATAACAGGCATTATTGAGGATGCCATCAGCAGAACAAGCGAAAGATTCGAAAATATGCGTAATGCGGCCCGTCAGAAATATCATGATCTGAGGGATGAAGCCAACAGCCGCATAACAGCTCTTAACGAGGAACTGGAAAAAGCAAATTCAGAAATAGAAAACTTCGGTGAAGAAAAAAAGAATATAGATTCCCTCCACCATAAAATCGCAGAGCTTGAAGGTCAGCTCGTGGGAATAAATGCGGAACTTGAGAACAAGAATCGTGAAATCGGGGAACTGAAACTCCAGATATCAAATCTCAAATTCGAAACGGAAAACAAGAGTCTTCTGGAAAGAGAAATACAGAAACTTAGAAACGAAAACACAAGAATTAAGGATGAGTACCGCAGCTGGAAGGATGCCCTTCGCAGTGTTGTGAAGAAAATGGGACTTTTCTGAGAGCTGATCCTGATACCGGATTATAACAATGAAGCCGCAGATTTACGTACCTGCGGCTTTTTTCATGCAGAACGGATATGCACAGGCAGTGCCGGCTCTGCTGACAAAACTCTTTGCCGGATGCCAGAAAACAAAAAGCGCTGATTTTTTCTTTAAAATCAGCACGTTTTGAACTGTCTGCAGCACTAACGTCTGTAAATATTGCAATTGCTTGCAATCTTCTTGATTTTCCGTTCGATATCCTCGGCCATTCCGTGGGTGGCGTACGGTCCCAGGATAACACGATACCATGTAACTGAATTCACAACCGCCTTGCTCACAGTACTGGAGTATCCCTGTGACTTAATGGAATTTTTAAGACGGTTCGCCTGCTCCTCTTTTTTGAATGCGCCACACTGCATATAAAACCGACCGCCAGTTGCCTGCTGAGTTGCATCCTTTCGCGTATCTGCTCTGCTGTCGGATTTTTTTTCATTCTGCACACCTGCCCTGGAATCAGTCTTTTTTGCCTGAGCAGTCACCGCCCCTGCAGATCCCGCGGCATTAGAACCGGTCCCGGAGGAACTCTGCTTTGAATTTGCACCGGCTGACGCTGTCGTCTTCGGACGCTCGGAAACAGCAGCGGACGAACCCGCTTCAACCTGTGCGGCGGTTGTTTTTACCGGGGCGGATAAAGCTTCGTTTTTTCTGTTGTCCAGTCTCTGTCCGTCAAGATAGATAATTTCATCATTGCTGCCAAGCCTGACCGTGTGAGTAACCTCATCACGCGGAGTATTGAGACTGCCGTTTAAAATAGCCTGGGCCCTTGCTGCCTCCTCAGCCCTTGTTTCCTGCTTCTTTTTTGGATCAATAATCACATCAGGCCGTTTGCGGCTTTCATAAATCTGCTCGTTGCGACGCTTCTGATCTGCATTGCCGGTCTTGATCTCTGAACTTTCCAAAAGTTTCCGGTAGCTGTACGGATCCTTTTCCGGACGCCTGTCCACAAGACTGGACTCCTGCTTCTCCGATTTTTTACCGTCCGGTTTAGTCTGCTGCGGAGAATTGAATTTCAGATAAACTATCCCGCTTATTATTGCCACTACAAGCAAAAGGATAAAACCAAGCTTTATGTAAAAGCCGACAGGAGAAGTCTGAGTTTGAGTACGACCCCTGCCCTTCTTTTTACCGGGTCCCCGGGATGAAACATAGTCACGAGCCATAAATATTACATCTTTTCCAAAACATTAATGCCAAGCAGAGACAGACCGGTCTTAATAGTATCGCCTGTTACCTTGCACAAAGTCAGACGACTTTCTCTTATGGCATTCTCCACATCGCTCCGATTAATCGGACAGGCCTCGTAAAAAGTCATGAACAGTCCGCTGAGTTCATAAAGATAAGTACAGAGAAGATGCGGCATGCCCTTGACTGCTACTTGAGAAACGACCTCCCCGAACTGAAGAAGTTTAAGTGCCAGATTCTCCTCCTGAGGACAAATCAGCTTTACTGCGCCCGGCTTTAAGTCTGTCTTTCTGAATACAGATCTGATCCTGGTGTAGGCATACTGCAGATAAGGCGCTGTGTTGCCGTCAAAGGAAAGCATTGAATCCCAGTCAAAGATGTAGTCTGTCGTACGGTTCTTTGACAGATCGGCATACTTGACCGCACCCATTGCAACCTCGTGAACAACAACTGCTTTTTCTTCAGGTGACAGATCATTGCCTCTTTCCGCCAGCAGCGCCTCAACGCGCTTTTCCGCTTCGTCCAAGAGTTCGGACAGTTTCACAGTGCCGCCGCTTCTTGTCTTAAACGGTCTGCCGTCCTTGCCGAGCATCATACCGAAGGATTCATGCTCAAGAGATACATTCTCAGGGACATATCCCGCCTTTCTGGCGATGGCCCAGGCCTGCATAAGGTGATCATGCTGACGGGAATCAATAAAATAAAGAATACGATCTGCATGAAGCTCCTCCACGCGATATTTGGCACAGGCTATATCAGTGGTGGTATAAAGAAATCCTCCATCACTCTTACGGATAATAACTCCCATAGGACTGCCGTCCTTGCCCTTGAACTCGTCAAGATAAACAACCAGCGCTCCGTCATCAGTAACCGCCATTCCGCGCTTTTCAAGATCCTCCGCAATGCCTGCCAGCATGGAATTATACATGCTCTCGCCCATAACATTTTCAGGCTTGAGACTGACATTAAGACGATCGTATATGCGCTGGTTCTGAACCATTGTCATCTGCACAAGCTTCTGCCACATTTTCCGGCAGTAGTCGTCACCGCCCTGAAGTCTGACCACGTACTTTCTTGCGCGCTCCGCAAATTCCTCATCCTCATCATAAAGAACCTTGGCGGAACGGTAGAAAGCCTCAAGATCCGAAACTTCCAGATCAGACGCGCTTTCATTTTCCATCTTTTCAAGATAGGCGATAAGCATGCCAAACTGCGTACCCCAGTCACCCACATGATTGGCTCTGATAACCTTATGTCCGAGAAACTCGAGAACTCTTACCACCGAATCTCCTATAACAGTGGATCTGATGTGGTGAACCGCCATCTCCTTGGCAACATTAGGAGAGGAGTAATCCACTACCACGGTCTGAGGATTAGAAACCTTCTCAACACCGATACGGGGATCCTGGCTGACAGCATAAATTCTGGAACCGACATGGGCGCAGCTCATGAAAAAGTTGATGAACCCCGGGCCTGCAATTTCTATTCTGGCAATACGATCAGACGCTGGAATCGAATCTATTATCATCTGTGCCGCTTCCTGCGGCTTTTTTCCCATTTTTTTACAAATAACCATTGCCAGGTTGGTTGCCAGGTCACCGTTCTTCTTGTCCCTGGTATTTTCTATAGTAAACCGGGGCTCAAATTCTGCGGCGATAAGTCCCTGTTTTTTGAAATTCGCAATACAGTCTGACAGTAACTGCTGAATAAACTGTTTCATAAAGATCCTAAAAAGTTGATTTTTTGTATCCAGTTAACAGAAAAAATTATTTAGTTATTGTACCAAAAAAGCATATTTAATTATAGGAGGATCCCCGGCATACGCCGGATAACATAAAGCCGGCCAAATTATTTTTCGGGCATCAAAAAGCCGGAAGTATCCTCTGATACCTCCGGCGATAAGTCTAAAAAAAGGTTATCGGTTCTAAAGAATATATCTGCTCAGATCCTCATTATGAACAAGTTCACCCAGGTGCTCATCCACATAAGCTCCGTCTATCACCACCCTGGAGCCTGACATCTCGGGAGCATTGTAGGATATGTCCTCGCACAGCTTCTCCATTACGGTGTGAAGACGTCTGGCACCTATATTCTCCGTGGTCTCGTTGACCCTGTATGCCGACTCGGCAAGTCTTTTAATGGCATCATCCGTAAACTCGATATCCACCCCTTCAGCTTTAAGCAGCGCTTTATACTGCACTGTCAGAGACGCATGAGGTTCGACCAGGATGCGCTCAAAGTCCTCTGCGGTAAGTTCGGAAAGTTCGACTCTGATAGGAAGTCTGCCCTGAAGTTCGGGAATCAAATCAGAAGGTTTCGAAGACGCAAAGGCACCGGAGGTGATAAAGAGAATATGATCCGTCTTTACCATGCCGTGCTTGGTTTTGACCTGACATCCCTCTATAAGAGGAAGCAGATCTCTCTGCACACCCTCTCTGGAAACATCCGCTCCGTGATATTCGCTTCCCCTTGAACAGATTTTATCGATTTCATCTATAAAAACTATACCGTTGTTTTCTACAAGTTCGATTGCTTCCTTGCGCAAATCATCCTTCTTCACCATCGAATCAAGTTCATCTTCCGTAAGGGATTCAAGTGCATCCTTGATCTTCATCTTCTGACTCTGACGCGATCTTGAGCCGTATCCGTCAAAAATACTCTGGAACTGACTCGTAATATCCTCCATTCCGGACGGACCGACGATCTCAACTCCTATCTGCGGAGCCTTCACCTCTATTTCTATTTCACGATCATCAAGCTTTCCCTCCCGGAGCTGCTTTCTGAACATCTGACGGGTCGACGACTCCTCGATATCCTTCTTTCCGGCTTCATCACGCGGAGGTGTCAGCAGAATATCAAGGATCTTCTCTTCTGCTCTATCCCTTGCAAGATCCCTGTTTTTCTCTGTAATCTGCTCCCGAACCATCTTGTAGGCTGTCTCGGTAAGATCGCGGATAATTGAATCGACCTCCTTTCCCACATAGCCCACCTCGGTAAACTTTGTAGCCTCAACCTTTATAAAAGGAGCATTTGCAAGTCTTGCCAGCCTTCGGGCAATTTCAGTCTTTCCCACACCGGTAGGACCGATCATCAGAATATTTTTCGGTGTTATTTCACGTCTGAGCTCAGGATCGACATTCATGCGCCGCCACCTGTTGCGAAGGGCAAGAGCCACCGCCTTCTTTGCGGCATTCTGTCCGATAATATGACGATCAAGTTCGTTTACTATTTCTCGTGGTGTCAGTTCTCTCATTTACAATCCTAGTAGTCGATGGTTTCAACTGTTCTGAAACCGTTGGTATAGATACATATATCCGAAGCAATGGTAAGCGCCTTCTCAGCTATCTCCCTGGCTGACAGTTCGGTATTTTCAAGAAGAGCTCTTGCCGCCGCCCTGGCGTAATCACCACCGGATCCCATTGCTATCAAATCATTTTCAGGCTGAACAACGTCACCGTTACCGGTGATAATAAAGGATTTGTGACAGTCTGCAACAGCAAGCATCGCCTCAAGTTTTCTCAGAACCTTGTCGGTTCTCCAGTCTGTTGCCAGTGCAACAGCGGCTCTTTCTATACTGCCGTTGCATCTTTTCAGTTTTTCTTCAAATTTTTCAAGCAGAGTGAACGCGTCAGCCGTTCCTCCGGCAAAACCGGCTATAACCTTTCCGTCTGACAGACGGTGAACCTTTTTTGCATTGGCCTTCATAACGGTATTGCCAAGAGTGACCTGTCCGTCACCGGCCATAACCACCTGAGAACCTCTTCGCACTGAAACTATTGTTGTCATTTTCTCTACCCGGTAATACTTATAAATCCTATCAAAATCCGAAGGCGCGCGTAATTTATTCCGGTGCCGATCATGTCTTCCTGGCATCATGAATTTTCTGAATCACATCCGGATCCATGGAAATCCTGATCATGCATCCGGCCGCATATCACGGCGCGAATTCAGAAACCGCCTCTGCAAATCCGGTCTCACGCCAAAATGAAGAAGGCAGAAACCGGCTCCGCCTTCAAAGGCGTCCTTCAACTGATATATAGTTGCATTTCCGGCAAAATCAAGCGCTGCAGTCTGTTAAAAAAAATAAACATCCGCTTATCCGCAAATACCATATACCCGTTCAAACGTTAAATCTGCCAAGTTCATGCTCCTGCGATTCGGCATATTCCTTCTGCTTTGAAAGAAGTTTCTTCTCCTCGGTTAAAATATCATATACCCTGTTCGCGGATGTTGAAATCACCACAGAATGATCTTTGAGCTGCTCCATTGCCTCGCTCTGAGACTCAACAGATTCAGATATATGAACTATCTTTGAATTGATATCAGAGGTGATATCAGCCATATTCCTCAGAAGTGTTTCAGTATGCCGGGCCACATCCATGGTATTGTGCGACTCTCTCTGGGATTCGGTCATGAATGAATTAAGTTCTGACATGCTGGACTGCAGTTCATTTATAACCCTTGCAATCTCGCCTGTGGAACTTTTGGTTTTGGTGGCAAGAGCCCTGATTTCATCAGCGACAACCGCAAATCCTCTTCCCGCTTCGCCTGCACGTGCAGCTTCAATGGCGGCATTCAGAGAAAGAAGGGTTGTCTTTTCCGATATAGAGGATATCACTCCCAGTATGCCCTTAATCTCCTGAGAAGATTCATTCAGGGTGTTAACCATTTTCACAGCCTCATCCACGCGGAAAGAAACGTCATTCATAGCGTCAATCATGCTTTTGACATGAGAAATACCTTCATCTGTAACCTCATTCGCCCTTCCGGTCGCCCCGGCGGCATCCTCTGCACTTGAAGCAACACCGTGTGCGATATCGCTCATACTTGAAATCGATGAAACAAACTTCTCTGTTGTTTCCTTCTGTCTCTCCAGCTCCTGCTCCGCACTATCGGACGACACCTCTGTAAATTCCGCTATTTCATAAATTTCTTTTGAAATCCGCTTGTTATTGGATATAAGTCCGTGAAGATTTTTGATAAAGGCATTCACACCGTGAGCGATATCTCCGATTTCGTCATTTCTGCCGTACTCTATTCTGAAAGTAAGATCTCCTCCGAGTTCTCTAAGCTGCTTTGAGATATTGCGCAGAGGAAGCATCATCCTGCTTATGATCAGTGCAATCAGGAAAGAAAAAAACGGAATACAAACGGCACAGATGATAATTTCATGAAGCGCCAGAGAATTGGCCTGCTCAAGAATGACGCTTTCCGGGAACTCCATAAGAATATGCCAACCTATTTCCGGGACAAAATAGGATGCCACCAGATATGCACTGCCGTCTCGAACGGCGTTGTTTATGACAAATTTTTGTGAATCCAGGATCGTCTTAAGCAGCCTGCCGTCATCAGTATACGGCTTTCTGATCTGATCCTGAGTTCCTCCGAGCACGACCTGTCCTAAATTATTGATAAGATATACCTTTGAAGTATTGCTGCTGTTGAATTTTTCAATTTTTTGAGAAAAATAGGTGAGTGCATTTCCAACACCTGCAATACCAAGATATCTGCCGCTGCTGTCAGTGACGCGGTAATTCAGAAAGACCGAAACGGTATTGTTGTTGTTCTCATCAAGATCCATATTGTACAGATACGGTTTGTCACTGCTCATGGCGTCATAAAACCATCTGTCCTTTTCATTGCTCTTTGAGAGAACTTTCAAAAACTTGTCATATACGTAGTAGCGTTCGGAAACGGATGAGGCAAAAAAGGCGGCTGATGTGTTATGGGCATTCTTGATATGAGTCAGATAATCAGTAATGGCCTTGTCATCCTCCGGAGCGGAATTTCCGGTTATAACCGGCTTCATTTTTATCAAATCGGCATTCATGCCGACAGCGACGGTAAGAAACGGCTGCATTTCCCGGTACAGTTCAGACGCGACGCTTTCGATCTTTCCCGGAAGAATCTCTTTACTGACATTTTCCACCAGAAGATTCTTTGCCATAAAATAAGAGGGGGCTACAACCAGAGTTATTGTAACGCCTATTGCAATAGCAGTCATAACAGCTACTTTGCGGCTAAGTGTCATTTTCATAAGAAATACAGACTCCATATCACAAAAACTATTCTTCGGCAGAACTTAAACTTCTAAAACATGTATCCACATTCTGCCGCACAACAAACCGTGAAATTCAGCAGCATTCTCGTCAGACAGTAAAACTGACGCATTTTTAAAGTCTTATACCGCAGGCAGAATATCAAAAAAATCAGGAAACAGACGAAGTATCTAACTGTTATACAGCTGTTTTACCTTTTCTTTTTCCTCGCACTCGTTGTCCTCGGGCTCAACGTGAATAATCACATCAACATTGGAATACCTGGCATGGATGCATTTTTCCAGTTCGTCTGTCACATGATGCGCCTCTGCCAGCGTTATATTTGCGGACATAACTATATGCATTTGAAGGAAGTATACATGTCCGGACTGTCTTGTTCTCATGCCGTGAACCGAGCATATGTCAGGAAACCGCCTTGTCATTTCAAGTATGTCATTTACGATCGGCTCAGGAAGCTCATGATCAAGCAGCATATTCATGGCAGTTCTGCCGATGGAAAAGGCTCCGTAAAGAATAATGAGCCCGAGAATAATGGCAAAGACACTGTCAAAAGCCTGAAGACCAGTCAAAGCCACAGTCACAAGTGACAGCACAACACCAAGATTAAAGAACAAATCAGCCTTGAGATGAATATTGTCAGCTTTAACAGCCGCACTCTGTGTTATATCAATAATCCTGTGCTGGTATGTAATAACCGCCCACTCCAGAAGCATTGATATCACTGTTACGACAAGTGCCATACCTGTATGAGTCAGAGGTTCCGGCTCTATAAGCTTCAGTATGCTGTGCCAGATCACGAGTCCGACCGTAATAATCACAATAACCGACTGAAAAAGTCCGGCAATCGCTTCAGCCTTTCCATGTCCGAAATTGTGCTCGGCATCCGGCGGAACAAGAGAAACTCTTACAACAAAAAAGGTGATGACTGCACCCAGTCCGTCCATAACCGAATCCAGCATGGAGGCAAGCATAGTTTCCGAACCAGAAAACAGCCATACCGCACACTTACTGAAAGTAAGCAGCACGGCAAGTCCGATAGACACGGAAATCGCTGATTTTATCAATCCGCCGTATGACTTTTTACCCGCCTGTTCCATTTAAACCAGTCTTATTTTCCAGAACCTACTGTGATCGTACATGACTGAAATTATACAAAAAAACGCTCCCATAGTTAAATTCACATCCAACCGGTTAGTTAAATCTTTTAAGAGAAGGGAGCAAAAAAGTGGAAGACATTTTGTAAATAACAGACCGTAGCCGCAAAAGACGTTCTGCTGAAACGTATCATTTCTGACGGCGCCGGTCCGGCCGGAAGATCCTGTAATTAAGGATGACAGACTGCACACATCATCCCGGGCATCACCAAATCAAATCGTATACTCGATATCATAATGCTGGGTCATATTGAAGATCTCAAAAATCTTTTCTCTTGTCCTGAAGAAATCTTCGGAAGTTCGATCTCTGCTCGGACCGAGTTCGATTTTCATTACGGATTTTACCTTTCCCGGATTCGGAGTCATCACCACAACGCGATCTGCAAGATAAACCGCCTCTTCTATGTCATGTGTTACAAAGATTATTGTTTTTTTCTGCTTTCTCTGTATCTGCAGAATATCATCCTGAAGTTTGAGTCTTGTTATTGCATCAAGCGCACCGAATGGTTCATCCATAAAGATTATATCCGGCTCCGCTGTCAGAGCCCTGGCAATAGCAACGCGCTGCTGCATACCGCCTGACAGCTGATGCGGACTGACATCGAGAAAGTTCCCGAGTCCCACCATTTCAAGATATTTTTTGGCTCTGGACGTTCTTTCAGTCCTGGATACGTTCCTGGACTCAAGAGCCAGCTCTACATTTCTGAGCACATTGCGCCACGGAAGAAGACCGTAGTTCTGAAAAATAGTTACATTTCTCGAACTTGGCTTTCTCACATCCAGACCGTCTATTGTAATAGAACCCTCCGTGGGCGGTTCAAAACCGGCTATGGCATTTAGAAGCGTACTTTTTCCGCAGCCCGACGGACCCAGCAGGCATATAAACTCGCCCCGTTCAATGGTCAGACTTACGTTATCAAGCGCTGTAAACTCCTTTCCCTTGCGGGTAAACCGTTTGCTTACATTATCTATGTTTATGTACATTACTCGCTGATCCCCCACTTTTTCAGAATAAATTTTTCAAATTTACCCAGGGCTGAATCCATAATAAAACCGATAATACCGATGACAATAATATCAGTCATGAGTATGTCGTAACGAAGATTGTTGCGTGCATCTATAATAAGGTATCCCAGCCCCGACTGTGCACCGACCATTTCACCGCATACCAGAAAAACCCAGGCGGTGCCAAGCGCAAGATGAATACCTGACGTGATCTGAGGAAACGCCGCAGGGAAAATCACTTTCCAGAAAATCTCAACCGGTCCCACGCCGAAACTCGCAGACACTCTGAAATAAATATCCGGAATATTTCTGACCCCCGCCACTGTAGACAGAAAAACAGGGAAAAATCCGGCCAGAAAGATAATAACAACCGCAGGTGCATCACCTATACCGAAGGCCAGAACAATAAAAGGCATCCATGCAATGGGAGAAATAGGACGAAGGATTTGAAGAACCGGATTCACCAGTCTGAACAGCCAGTCAATCCAGCCGAACACCAGTCCGAAAACAACAGCTACAGATACAGACACAAAAAATCCCACTGCAAAACGGTACATACTGCTGATAAAGTGATCAAACAGAGTCCCGTTGTTCAGAATTTCAAGAAATGCCCTCCATGTCTGAAAAGGTGAAGGAAAGAGAGCAGAACTTACATCTGTGCACACAATGATAAGCTGCCACAGAAGAAGCAGAAGCAGGACGGAACAAACATTGAAAAACCATGCTTTGCCCTGTCTGCCGGCAAATTTTCTGGCACGGCCAGCTATACTGCTAACGGACATTTACAATTATATCCTCATAAAGCGGCGGATTACCGGAAAGACCGTATTTAACCACCCTGTCTCTTAGAATTTCATACTGCTCCTTTGATATATCGGGATTGCCGAATGATATCCATTCAAGAGACAAATCAAGAACATTGCCGGGAACATTCAGATATCTGGAGGCCAGCTCCGAGGCATGACTGCGATCCTTATCTAAATTTGCACCGGAGACTCTGACCGATTCAAGCAATCTGGCGGCAATTTCCGGATTTTCAGTCACGAATCTGCCGCTCAGGGCAAAACCGCAGCACACCGAATCCGGCCAGAGATCCTTTGACTGATAAAGCACCTTGCCAAGATTCAGAGTCACTGCTCTGGCACCGAAAGGTTCGGCGACGCAGTAGCCGGCAATCTGACCGGAGGCCAGTGCCGAAGGCATCTCAGGCGGTGCCATTTCAATCACATTAACATCAGCAACAGTAAGATTCTCCTTCGCCAGAGCATCATTAAGCAGAAGATAGTGTGTCGACTGGCGGTGAGGCACCGCTACAGTTTTACCCTTTAAATCAGCCATTGAGCTGTAACTGCTGCCGATAATCATCACATTGCCGTCATGATGAGCAAGAGATGCCAGATGAACATCAATCCCCTGCTCCCTCGCCTTCATGATAAGTTCAACAAGAGCAACAGCTCCGTCCACCTTTCCGGCATTAAGCGCATCTATAAGTTCTGTCCAGGATCCGAAACGAACAAGTTCCACAGAAAAACCAAGATCCTTCAGTTTCGACTCTTCGGCCAGTTCAAATCCGGTGAGGGCATGAGTTATCGGAAGATAGGCAATTTTAACAACCGCCTTTGTTTTGGCAGCCGGTTTCTGATTTTTCTCATCTGAAGCAGAGCCGTCAGACACAGAAGCCGCCGCACTGCTTTCTATATTGGCCGGGCGACCGTTTTCCGCATTTTTTTCATTCTGTTCACCGCATCCTGCTGCAAGCATAAGAGAGGTCAAGGCAACCGCAAGCAGGGATTTTTTTAATAAGCTCGTTTCTTTAATTTCAATCATTATATTTCCCTCTAATTATTATGTTTTTACAGGTCTTAAGGCTGTTTCCTCATAAATGCACGCTTTAGCATTGCTCTTCCGGCCGCGCTGTCATCAAAAACAGCATGAAAGCTAACTGACAGAACACTTCCGGATGACTCTTTCATCAGCCTGCTTATAATGCGCAAACCTGATCAGACCTGCTCCTCCATATTTCATACGCGCGGATCCACAATATGATCCGGAACACACCATCCTAGTGCTCTGCGCTTTACTATCATGTCATCCACAATCTTCTTGCCCACAACAAACGGATCTGTATTAACATACATGACCGACTTCAACGTTTCTCTTGTGCCCTCCTTCAGAAATTCAATCACATTCTTCGAGCCATGAATCTGAGCCTCCACGCAGTGATAGGAATTAACGCCCATCAGTCTGAAGCCAAGCGCAGCATCTATACCCTTCTCATTGCTCCATTCAGGCGACGCAAACCCGTACGGCATTTCATAAATAAAGTGTCCCGCAGCCTGCGCAATTCCGCCGAAAATTCCGGAAGAGCGGGTATTGTCGATGCATTCGCCCACATGCCATACCGGAGGAAGATCAGATCCAAGAAATTTACGAAGATTCTCTCCGGCTTTAGTGCCTGCATTTTTTGCACAGTAACCGAGTTTCATCAGAGGAAATGAGGCACAGCCGTTGGAGAGGATCAGAACATTGTTCTTAAGCAGCACATCCGCTACATCGACAATTGCTCTTTCATAGACTACCTTGGTGTTATTGCACCCAACCATATTGACTATACCCAGAATCTGTCCGCTCCTGAGAGCTTCCAGTAACGGAGCAAAACTGCCGAATCGGCGGCACACATACTCAACCGAGAAACCGACTTCAGCCTCAACCTCATACGGCGGAATGAAAACCGGAATTCCCCTGCGCTGCTCAAAGCTTTCAATAGCCCTTAAAACTATGCGATCAGCAATTCTGCGGGCATCGGAGACATTGCTGTGGCGGTGATCGAACTCAAACCGTTCCGCACCGGGCAGACGGGCGCTTTCAGAGGTTGTAACCACCGCTGTTTTAAAGCAGCGTGCCACATCCATAATGGCAGGATACACATCCTGAACATCAGCCACCCACAGATCCAGAGCTCCGGTGCCGAGAACAAGTTCTGCCGACACAGCATTGGAAAGAGGAATAACTCCGCCGTAGCGGTACATTGCAGCAAGGCCTGAACAGCATATCCCGTAAAATCTGATCCCGAGAGCCCCTTTTTCCCTGGCCAGATTAACCATTGCTTCAGACTGTCCGGATGCCACAATCTGACTTACAAGCAAAGGAAGATGTCCGTGGACAGCAATATTCACATACCCCTTCTTAAGAGCACCGAGATTAACCTTTGACGTTACCCTGTCACCAACACCGAACAGACAGTCGGTTGCAATATTGGTGGCCACAACACCTGTAAAGGTAAATGCCAGACCGCAGCGAAGGAACTGCAGCAGAATCGATCTCCAGTCACCATCTATGCCGCAGCCTGATTTATGGTAGGCTTCAAAGACCTCGTGATAGGCACTGATCGGTATAATATCCATTTCTTTCCAGACCTGACGGCGCTCAGCCGGTGCCAGGGCCTGAATGGTGCGGTATTCATCAGGATCCGCTCTTGAAAGATCTTCGAGAAGCACATCTGCAAGTTCCTCAGCCACTTCGTTGACTGAGCGGTTCTCCGTACTGATTCCAAAAGCTCCGGCAACAGCCATTACCTTGTTTGCTCCGATAATAGGAATATCAAGTCTGCCCTGTGCGGCCCACTTGAGATTGAGGACAACTTCTCTTGCATGCATACCGTGCTGCGCCGCTCCGGCTGCACCGGCACGGAGAAGATTGCGGCTTACAATAAGATCCGCATCGGCTCCGCAGACGCCTCTTGATGCCTTCGGAGTAATACGGCACGGTCCCATATTGCAGATTTTGCAGCATATCCCGGCCATACCGAAATTACACTGAGGCTTTTGGCGATCAAAACGATCAAAAGCTGTGTCAAAACCCAGCATTTCAGAGCGCAGGATCATCTCTCTTACAGCCGGATCCGGAGTCTTGTCAATCACATCCTGCTTGGACGGAAATGTTTTACGATATTCACCTACAGCCCTGGTATAGTCTTTAATAAAAGCAGCTTCATCACTGTCATCAGAATCATGCTCACCCCTGAGGATCACAACCGGTACTCCGTGTTCGTCAAAACCGATAATGTTGCGGTGAGTATGAATATGAGCAGGATCTGTGCTGTGATGATGATGACCCTCGTGATGAAATCCGGCTGAAACACCTGCAGCCTCTGACAGCTTCTCATGCGTTCCTCTTCCGACTATAGCCGTTATCTTTAAATCATCTGTATCTGATGTTGACATGCAATATCTCCGAAAAAAAGGTATCTTATGCTGATATAAGTGAATTCAGCGGTTATGCAGTATGCTGAATAAATCTGCATAACCGGACAAAAGTCGCAATTGATCAAAAAATGGATAACTTCAGCCTGCAGTCAAAAATACTGACTTTCAGACTGCTGTCAGAAAGGAGCCTTCATACCCCTGCTGGATCTGCGGATCTTAATGCTGTCAGCTTCAGACAGAATGCCCAGAAAACAACAGCCGCTGCAATCACACACAGACTCAGTTTTAAATCATCGATTAATTCATCAATCCCGGGTTTAAAGGCTTCAAAACCTTCCTCTGCCACTGCTGCAGCGAGATCCACGTTCCACATGAGCATGCTGCCGAAAAACATATAGCACAGAAGTTCGAAATGATATCTATGGGAGCAATCTTTTACAAAACCGACAGTACTCAGTACACCGCAAACAAGCATTGCTAGAACCAGGATCATGTTTTTTCTCCGAAACAGAAATAAATTTAATTCAAATTACAGTATTAAACAAAAAAGGTTATATGCCGCTGTTTGATGAAACGGGAACTCCCAAGGACACGGAAATCTTTTTCTCCGCCGCGGCAAACACAGCATATGCAGCCGTCACAAGAACTGCCATGGCAACACCCACTGTGGCTATCTCATGGATCATAACCTCGGTATCCTCGGCACTCTTCATTGCAGTTATAAAAGGAGGAGAGAAAATCAGTTCACCATGCCACAGATGTTCTATAGCAAGAAGCAGAGATCCTCCGAAAAGCAAAAATGAAAGTCTTCGACAGTGAAATGCAGCATTCTGAGCAAAAACTCTTCCGGTTTTACCCAATACAAATGCGGAAGCAACCAGTACCGCAGCTTCTGCCGTCGGAACAAAAAAACAGCACATAAATCCACCTTAGCAAATAACCAATTACCTAGTATGTATATGGGTATTTTAATTAATCATTGCTCCCGATTCAACAAAATTTCGATATAAATCACATTTATCAGGAATTATGCAAAAAAACGGCAGGCTCACGGGCTGAATCCGAAGATGTCCGCGGCAGGAACAGTATGCAGAATCCCTCCGATCACTAATTTTCATCAGCTGCAGCAGATCAAACTTTCGTATAATATGGGAGTCTGTGATACTGATGTCATAAACACAAAGCGCAGTAGAAATGTTGTTTAAAATAATAATATAGAGGAGTACAGCTTCATGAATTTAAAAATACCGGCAAAAGCAAAAATCAGAATTCTCACCCTTGCAGCAGTGCTTATGGCATATCCGGCATATTCATCCGCCTCAGCACAGTATCAGGCAGGAGATTTTGTCGAATTCACATCATTTCCGCAGGATTCAAATGCCGATAAATCAGTTTCAACTCCTCTTCAGTGGCAGATACTCGAAATTGATCAGGAAAACCACAAGATGCTCCTGCTCTCCCGCTACGGTATAAAAGCTTCCTCCTACTGCACTCCCGCAGCCGGCTCCGACTACAGTGAAAGCTGCAGCTACGAAGGTAGCAATGCAGCATCTGCCCTGAACGGTCTGGAGGATGGAGACAGTCTTGTAAATTTTCTGCCGGACGGAGACGGGGATGAAAGCGGTGTAATTCCGTTTATGGACAGTACCTTTTTCCTTCTGAATGCGGCAGAAGTTGAAAAGTATCTTAAAAATCCAGGTGAAAGAATTCTCTATCCTGTACCTGATATGACAAAATCAAAGACCGCTGCGGATCTGACCGAACAGGGATACGGCTGGTGGTGGCTCAGGAGCGACAAAGCAGGTGATCACGCGCCATTTGTGGATTTCAGCGGAAAAATTCAAAATGAAGGAACCTATGTATTCCACGGCGGCGGTCTGCTGAGACCCGCAGTCTGGATCGATACAGAAAAATTTAAGGGAAAGGTTATCAAAAAACCTTACACGGTAAAATTCGGAGAGTACCGCCAGAAAGACACTGCAGCACAGGCCGAACCTATCGAGTGGATTGTAGTATCAGAGGATGCAAAGGGAAACAGACTGCTTGTAAGCAGGTACGGACTTGACTACATCCAGTTCTTCTCGGGAAGCGGGGAGGAGGAATACAATGCATGGAAATGGAGCAGCTCAGCTATGCGCCAATTCCTGAACGGCCAGTTCTTCAATACGGCATTCAGCAGCAAGGAAAGAAAATTCATAATAGAATCACAGCTTAGATCCAACGAGTTTATTTTCGGCAGTGATCCTGAAGGGATGAGCAGCGACAGGGTATTTCTTCTCAGCGAAAAGGAAGTCGCAAAGTACCTTATCGATTACAACTATAGAAATGCAGAGGCAACACCTTTTGCTGTATCAAAAATCAGAAAGGATCACCCGGATTACAACAGCGAAGCAATAAATGCCCAGGCAAAATCATGGGTTCTCAGAGAACGCAGCAACGCCATGGAATGCTATGACGGATGCACTCAAATGAGGATCGTCGAAAACGGTCACCTGTCAGAAAACGGACCGAATGCCGAAAACAGTTTTGTTGTAAGACCGGCAATGTGGGTATCACCAGGCTTTAACAAGTAGGATCAGATAAAAAGTGAGCGGAGAACTGCCTTGGCTTCTTGCCAGCCAGATATGTTCATTCTTCATAATGATACTGATGGGCTTTGCTGCAACACGGTTCGGACTTATCGGTACAGCAGAAACCAAAGGGATCACAAGACTGCTCATGTATGTAATTACACCTTGTGTGATCCTGATGGCATACCAGACCGATTACAGTTCAGA
The DNA here is from genome assembly GCA_016284235.1 of Succinivibrionaceae bacterium. GTDB lineage: Bacteria > Pseudomonadota > Gammaproteobacteria > Enterobacterales > Succinivibrionaceae > UBA2804. The sequence continues at coordinate 3,313 of JAEEOK010000118.1, read as the reverse complement.
TACAGCCGGAAGCATCTTTCTGGCTTTTCTGACTGCCGTTGTTATCCACATAATTCTCATAGCAGGAGTCAGAGTCACCGGTTCACTGTTCAAACTCACCAATGTGGAAAAATGCAGCATAATCTACACAAACTCAGGCAATCTGACAGTTCCTCTTGTAATGTCGGTAATGGATCCAAAAGCTGTGATGTTCACTACAGCTTATCTTGCCGTCCAGACAGTATTAATCTGGACTCATTGCTTTACCATGATTGATCCGAGCGCCGGTCGCTCATGGAAAAAATCTCTCTTCAACATCAACAATCTTGCAGTTGTCACCGGTATAGTTCTGTTCCTATTTGAAATCAAAATCACAGGTCCGCTGGAAAGCGCCATGCGAAGCGCAGGCGGCACAATTGCACCGCTTGCCATGTTCTCAATCGGAATAATGCTGAGCAACGCAAAGATCAGCGATATCCTGAAAGCAAGAAATTTCGGCGTCTCTGTGCTCAGACTGCTGTTTTTCCCGCTTGTCACCGTACTTGTACTGGCTGCATGGCCTGCCGAACTCATGTTCGGAGGGAGTTCAGACGTATTTATAGCAGTACTACTTGCGGCGGCTGCCCCGTCAGCCGTGCTGGTATCTCAGATGGCACTTATAAGCAATCAGGACTACCGTTCAGCGTCAGGAGTAAATATCATTACAGATCTGCTATGCCTGATTACCATACCATTTGTCACCTGGTGCTTTATACAAATTACTGAAAAATCCTAACAGGTTTCTCCGCGAAACTTCAGTCTGAAAACCGATCTGATCGTGAAACTGAGTACTTCTGCAGTCCTGAAAATTTCTGCAAATGAGCAGTATGAAAAAACCTTCACAATCCATACTTAATCATTCTTTGTTAAAGTGATATCATTGTCACAATTTTAAATAAAGGGAATTACGGGCAATGAAGATTAAAACAGGATACATTTCGGGGCTTTTTTTAGGAAGTGTTCTTATTATTTCCGGTTGCACAACAAGTGTTGATCAGCCGTTCGAACTCGAAACTGATGACTTTGCACCGACAATGCAGAGCGACGCTGTAAAAACTGTTTATGTACATCAGGCAGCAGATGCAAGACAGTTCTCCAAGGCTGAATCCACCATCCATCCGGAGCAAATGACATACAGCAGCTACACAACAGATCCGAATTACACAAAGACAAGGATCATAGCCCGCAGTCAGACGGCATCATCATGTACCGCCGCAAACAGCGTTGCCGGATGTACTGCAGATGCATCAACCTTCAGCTCTCTAGCAGAAAATATATGCTTCAAAGACAATGTTGCAGCATACTATATCCAAGAAGCTGTCAAGCGTGGATATGAGGATGCAGGATACCGCGTGCTGACCAGAAAGACAGACATCAACAAATACACAACTGAAGTTAAAATCAAGGTGGAAAAATTCTGGTACTGGGTTGACTATCTCGGCGAGGATCGTCATGTGCATACGGATATTGTGACTGTATTTGATACAACTGATCATCAGACCGGCAGAACTCACAGCTTCAGGATCAGCAACCGCTATGATACCAAGGTACCGGGATTTATGAATCCTATGAAGGGAACTGTAAATTCTGCACTGACAGAATATGCCGGCACTGTCAGAAAGAATCTTGGCGGCAGGTAGAGAAAAACAAAACTAAAAGAGCAGGAGTACTTTTGCAGGAAAAACTCCTGCCATTAATCTGCAGCAAGAGACAGGAGAAAACGTCTGCAGTGCAGACCGGCGGTTCTGCGTTCAGCAGGCATCGCAGACAAAAGGAAGATTTCTGACCTAGGTACGATATGTATCAAACCAATGATAATTATGGTTCAGAAGAAACATCAGAGAGATGACGGATCAACAGCTTCAAAACGAAACTTCTGATTTGCATCAGGATATTTTTGATGATCCACCTCACTCATAAACATATCATAGGGACGTATGTAAACTTCAAACGGCGGATAAAGCCCCTGATAAACGATATATTTTTCCTTTGTTTCTGAATGAACAGCTGTCGAGAGAATCTTATAGAGATGATCTGCTGATGCGGGATTATCCCACTGCCGTTTGAAATGGCGGACTATATCACCGATTTTTAATCTTTCGTTCATTCAGAAACTCTCATTCCTATTTATGCAACCGCATTCATCCGGACGCCGCGGATATCAAAATCTGTAAGCAGACAGTTCTACTCCTGGAAGAGTCCGACATAGATGCCGTCTATATCGAGCGAATCATGGAGCAAATCCACCTCTATGGGAGACATCTCGTCATTTTCAGGTTCAAGCCAGACTTTATCTCCCTCCCGGTGATAGCGCTTTACCGTAACGTCACTCTGATTAACCCGGGCGATAACAATCTGACCGTTTCTGATCATGGAAGGATCAACCTTGTGCACACCTATCAAATCTCCGTCCATGATACCGGCGTTGATCATCGAGCATCCCCTGACCTTCAGAAAATAGTCAGGTGTAAAATCAAAAAGAGAAGGATCAATCTGCAGCATTCGTTCAAAATGCTGAGGTGAATCTATAGGACTGCCGGCTGCCACATGACCTATAAGAGGTACCGCAATTCTGAACTTAAGACGCTTCTTTTTTGTACAAGCTGAACCCAGGCTTAAGATGCCATCATTCCCGGTATATGATAACTCTGTATACCCGGAAACCGTCGCTTTCATCATTTTTTATTCTCCATAACTATGCATTGATCTGTCCTACCAACCTGTCATTTTGATTATTCATGAACAAGCCGACTGATAAAAATGTGATCCGTTGAACCGCACAAGCAAAATTAACCTGATAAAAAATGATGCTCAACAGAAACATAAACATTATAGATAGAAGGTTAAAAGGATACAAACATATCATACAAAATATGTGACAAATGCACAGCTGTTAAACTTGATAATCAATCAGATCAATACTTTATATTTATATAATGTCATAATACGTCATACTATTTTCATCTAAAATAACTAATTTTACAGCCTGGAGACAAGAAAAAGGCGCTATTCAACAGTGAAAACAGCAAAAAATGCAATACGCTGAAACCGGCAAACATATTTGCGGTATCCGACATTTTCTTAAAAATATGTCATGAATATGACCATTCCCGAGTCCGGCATAAAATGCAGGATCTAACTGCGAAAAACAAAAATTAACGCCAATTAATTAAAAGATTCACAAATTTTGGGACTATGTTCGCATAGCCCATATCATAAAGGATAATACCTAATTTACTTAAAAAATCATCATTATTGTTAAGTTTTAATATACGAATCCTCCATTTTAGGGGGA
>JAEEOK010000010.1 GCA_016284235.1 Succinivibrionaceae bacterium | reverse complement strand
CTTTGGGGAGGTAATAGTAGAACTTATGGCAGAATAGAATTTAAATTTTTAGATACGACAAAACTTGATGTATACTGAGTTTCAAGATGATTTGATGTATAGATCAATCTATTGGGAAAGTTTTATTTAAGTTCAAAAATATAAATACATTATGAAATGTACTGGTTTTCTGTTGCATCAATACTTTTGTTGAACAGAGCCTTTTGTTTGATTTTTACATACCTCGTCCTATACCTGAACAGAAGAGCTGCTTTTAACGATCTGATTAGTTAATTCATTGGTTTAAAACAAAAAATTTACTAAAAGGCACGATTTTTCATACAAGGAAATTTATAAAAAAACTTCAAGGGAGAAAAAATGCCAAAAATATTATCACACAAAGCTTATTATTCAGTAAGTCGTCTTTCTAGAATTGAAGAGAAAAATTTGAAGGTCTTTGCAAAACTCAGTTGGAAATATTCAGGATGATTTATTCCAAATATGCAGAACTCATCGGTTTGGAATAATTATTTGCAGTGGGTTAGTATTAGCCTCGCTACTTCCAGTCATTCTAGATATGCTGATACTCAAGGACTTGTGTTCATAGAAGCCACCTGTGTTACAGCTGAAATGCAATTTTAATGGCGAGAACACTACGAGCCAAAGTTCAGTCGTCTAGTCAGCGTAGCTCCGGCTGTAATTTGTAAAGAACCTAAAAATTCTGGTTTCGACTGAGTCCGATGTTCTTTCTTTAACAAACTATTAACAATTATTGTGAATAAAATTGTTAATAAGGTCACATTTTTATGCGGAGATATAAGTGTTTTTGTACTGTAAAGGACAAAATTTAATCAAAAAAATGTGCATGAAATGAACATTTTGACAGCCTGGCGATTGTTATCTGCTCTGATTTAGGAATGCAGTGCTCTTTCAGACATTCCGGTGTAGTGCATTTTTGAGTTTGTCAGACTGATCGTGATAAACAGTTTCCCGTCATGCCTTCATCTAGCTGTTGATAACTTTTTTACTGCAGCTTTTCAGAGGCAGGATCTTTTGTAAGCATTCATTCAACTGATTGATTATTATTCATCAGTTACCTGTCAGTATGATTTTCTGCCATGTTGAACTTTGTAAGATGGTGTTTTTCATATATCCTAGTGTATAACGGGAGGTTTATATGGCTACATTACGTTATGACTGGACTGTTGATGAGGTTGAGGCGATACTGAGCCAGCCGTTTAATGATCTTATGTTCCATGCTCAGAATGTTCACAGGGAATCATTTAATCCAAATGAGGTTCAGATTAGTTCTCTCTTATCAATAAAAACCGGTGCTTGCCCTGAGGATTGTAAATATTGCCCTCAGTCTGCTCATTACTCCACCGGTCTTGAAAAGGAGCGTCTGCTGCCGTACGAACTGATTATGAATAAAGCACGTCACGCAAGGGCCTGCGGTGCGACAAGATTCTGTATGGGAGCCGCATGGCGCAATCCGAAGGATAAGGATATGCCTTTTATAGTGGAAGTCATCAGGGGGGTGAAGGCTCTTGGTCTTGAGACATGCATGACGTTAGGAATGCTTACGGATGAGCAGACCGCCATGCTGGCTGATGCAGGACTTGACTACTACAATCATAATCTCGATACATCACCTGAATTCTATAATGAAATTATCACTACAAGAAGCTATCAGGATCGACTTGATACTATCGAACGTCTGAGAAAGCATCATATTAAAATCTGTTGCGGCGGAATTCTGGGCATGGGTGAAACCCGGCATGACAGAGCAAGCTTTTTAAGGCAGCTGGCGATAATACATCCTCATCCTGAAAGTGTACCTATCAATATGCTCGTCAAGGTTAAAGGAACCCCTCTTGAAAAGGCCGGAGATCTGGATCCGCTTGAATTTATCAGAGTTGTGGCGGCAGCCAGGATTCTGATGCCGAAATCCGTAGTTCGCCTTTCCGCCGGAAGGGAGAAAATGTCGGATGAAATGCAGGCTCTGTGCTTTATGGCCGGTGCATCATCTATCTTTTACGGAACAAAGCTTCTTACAACTCCTAATTCAGAAGAGAGCAGAGATGACAGTCTTCTGCGCAGACTCGGTATAACAGGAATTCATGCCGAAGCACAGAGTTCCGATGAGGATGATTTGAAAATAATATTCAACAGGATCCATGAGGGTGTGCATGAGGATCAGCAAGAACACAGGGGATGCTTCAGACTCGATGAACCGCTTTAATCTCAAAAAGCTCCGGCAGGAGCTTGAGGGCAGAAAGACTGATAATATATACCGCAGCTGTCCGGAAGTCTTATCAAGAAACGGAACGAGAATAACTGTCGGTGACAGAGAATATGTAAATTTTTCCTCAAACGATTATCTCGGGATGGCGATGTCCGGGAATCTTTCCGAGGCATGGCAGAGAGGACTTCAGATCTGGAAATGCGGCTCCGGTGCATCACCGCTGGTTACAGGATTGACTGCCGCCCATGTCAGTCTTCAGAATTTTATCTGCGAATATCTCGGTGTTGAGGCTGTTATTCTGTTCAGTTCCGGTTTTGCCGCCAATCAGGCGGTGATTAAGTCTTTCTGTCCTTCCGGGACAACCATATATGCCGACAGGCTCTCCCATGCCTCTCTTCAGGAGGCCGCATCCATGACCGGAGCCCGTCTGAACAGGTTCCTTCATAATGATCCGGCTTCGTTAAAGCGATATCTTGAAAAGGGCGGAACCGGGCTTATAGTGACAGAGGGCGTTTTCAGTATGGACGGTGATGAAGCTCCTCTTGCAGAAATTATTGAGCTTGCCGATACCTACGGAATTCCGGTTCTGCTTGATGATGCCCATGGATTTGGTGTGCATGGACATCAGGGCCGCGGTACTGTATCGGCACAGGGGCTTCGTCACAGCGATTTCGATGTTGTAACAGGAACATTCGGCAAGGCATTCGGTACAGGCGGAGCATTTGTGGCCGGCAGCCGGACGATTATTGACTATATGATCAACTTTGCCAGGGAATATATATATTCGACTCATATGCCGCCGGCTCAGGCTTATGCAACAGAATTTTCCATGCGCTATGTTTCAGAGCACGAGGAGCTCAGGGAAATACTTCGTGACAATGTAACTCTGTTCAAATCACTTATGGCGGAAACAAACTGCAGGCTCGTTAATTCTGAAAATTCAATTCAGCCGCTGATCCTGGGTTCTTCAGAGAAAACTACAATGATGAGTGAGTTTCTCAGAGAGCACGGTATTTATGCCGGAGCAATCAGACCTCCTACAGTGCCTAGAAACACTGCAAGGATCAGGCTTACCATAACTGCAGCTCATACAGAAGAAGACATTGTTCTTCTGACTGAAACTATTAGAGAGGCTGAGAAACACCTGTGACTTCTTCGGTTGGAGAGCTTTTCGGCAGCAGGGCTCTTGAATATGACAGATATGCGAAAATTCAGCATATGGTGGCTTCTGATCTTGCAGAAATGATTACTGAACGCTGCAGTTTTTTTCACGGTGACAGAGTACTGGATCTGGGATGCGGCACGGGGGATCTTACCGCCTGTCTGATGCAGAGATATGGTGATCTTGTATTTTTTGGCTGTGACGCCTCAGAGGATATGCTGAAAACAGCCAGAAGCAAAATTCCTGAAATCAATCCTCTGCGGGCCGACTTCAACAGCAGAAATTTTCTTCACGGATCAAAATTTGATCTGGTTATGTCTTCATTTGCTCTTCAGTGGAGCTCCAATCCTGCAGAACTTGCCGGATATCTGGCCGGCTCATTAAATTCCGGAGGTTTTCTGGCGCTTGCCGTTCCCGTTGAGGGATCTCTTGCGGAGCTTAAAGAATCCTTTGCAGAACTCGGATACAGCGGATTTATTAATGACTTTCCTCCGGAAAATTTCTGCAGTGAGATTCTGGAAAGGAGCTTTTCAATGTTTCATACAGAGTGCAGGTCTTATTCTCTTGTTTATCCGTCATGCCGGGATATTCTCCGAAGCATAACGAAAATAGGTGCCGCAGGCCGTTTTTCGTCAGTGATAAATTCGGATAGAAATGCTTCTCAGATTGATGAGAAGAACAGTAGCGATAATAACGCTGAGAGTCTGAAGCTTACGGCAGGTATTGTAAGAGGCCTCTCTCATGTATATGAAAAGTATTCGGTGTCGGGCGGAGGATATAGAATTACCTATAGAATTCTGTTCATTACAGCAGGAACACGGCAGTAGAAATTTATGTTGTCAGCAGAGTTTTTTGAGAATTCTGACCGGATTTCGGCAATGAACACTGATTGATTGTTCGCTGATGTATAAATGGCTGCTCATATGCTGAGTCCGGCTGATTAAATTACATTCGGCTGTGAATAGGGCACTCCTTCTGTCAGACTTCCGTCATGACTTTTAACTCCGGATTTTCTTTTGATTCTGGTTCGGATTTTGAGATTTGTCCCTCTCTTTTCCGGATTTTTTGAAATTTATTACTTTCCGGCAAATTTATCTGTATTTTCCCGCTATTTTTACGTCTGTTTGTTGTAAACTTATGTAGTTTATTTTTTTGCTGTTGGATACATTTATGGCTCTTTATAACTCTGTTATTGATCTGATTGGAAATACCCCTCTTGTAGCTCTTTCAAAACTTGAATCGGAGCTTAATCTCAAAGCTCATCTTTTTGCCAAGCTTGAAATGTTCAATCCTGCCGGATCTATCAAGGATCGTGCGGCACTGAGCATGGTTCAGGATGCTTTTGCAAAGGGGCTTATAAAGCAGGGAGGCACCATTATAGAGCCTACTTCCGGAAATACAGGTATAGGTCTGTCTCTGGTTGCAAGACTTTACGGTTTAAAGCTGATTCTTACAATGCCTGAGAGCATGAGTCTTGAAAGACGAGTTCTCCTCAAGGCAAGAGGTGCTCAGATCGTTCTCACACCTGCAAAGTATGGAATGAAGGGAGCTGTTGAAAGAGCGGAGGAAATACAGAAATCCATTCCGGGAAGTATTATCATCGGTCAGTTTAACAATCCTGCAAACCCTCTCGTTCATGAAAAGACAACTGCTCAGGAAATCTGGCGCGATCTGGACGGCAGTGTGCATGCTGTTGTGGCCGGTATCGGTACCGGAGGTACAATTTCCGGAATTGCCAGGGGCCTGAAGGCTATAAATAGTTCCGTTAGGGCTATCGGTGTCGAGCCGGCGGAGTCTCCGCTTATTACCGAGGGAAGAGCAGGGGCGCACAAGATCCAGGGTATCGGTGCCAATTTTGTTCCTGAGTGCTACTATTCTGAATTTGTTGACGAGGTTGTAACAGTCAAGGGTGACACTGCTATTGAGTGTACAAGAAAACTCAATGAGATCGAGGCTATCATGGCCGGTATATCAGCAGGAGGAAATCTTGCTGCAGCGATAGAAATTGCCGGAAGACCGGAGTTTGAGTCAAAGAACATAGTAGTTATTATTCCTGATACCGGGGAACATTATATTTCCATGGGAATTTTTGACTGATGCATTTTTGATCCCGACCGTTTTTTTATACAATGTTGTGATGAAGTTATTCGCCATTTTGACTGTCATGCATGGATTTGACATACTCGCGTCTGGATGGAACTGACACAGGTATGCAAGGTTTCCCGGCCTTCCAGGAATTCAGTTTCCGGTCAGTCGGACTTATTTTTGTGTTTTCTTTTTTTGAAAGTGACAGGCATCTTTTCCAGGTGTCAGTTCATGGTTTCCAGGATTGATTGTTATGGATTTTTCTAAAAACAAAGCCCTGAAGATACTGGCTGTGGGAGCTTTGATTGCATCTGCCGTTCCTGCCAGGGCGCTGTATCGCTCCTGCATTGATAACTGTGTGAGAAAAACGGTAAAGCCTAAGATTGGTTCAATACTCTATGTGGATCTGGCATGTGGATATATGGAGCATTCCGGTATTTATATTGGAGGAGATGATGAAGCATGTATTGTGGAGCTTCAGAATGATCACGGCACTTGTATCATCAAGAGAGTTACACCGGAAGAATTTATAAGCGGAGGAACAGGATTCTCCATATATGTATCATGTCACGGCGAAGATTCCGTGGGAGATGAGAATTTTGCCAGAACAGCAGAGTCCATGATAGGAATGAATCTCGGCGATTACAAGCTTTTAAGCAATAACTGCCATATGTTTACCTCATCCTGTATGGATATTTCGCATGATCTTCCCGCGGTGATAAGGATCAGCGGATTGACAGGGATTTTTAAAGATATTCTTATCAATAATTTTGATATGTCGCTGACTGCTCTCAAATCAAAGGCAAAAAAGCTTCTGGGGGCCGATAACTGGCGGGTCTGGCATCCGCAGGTCGATTCGGTCAATTCCTCAGAAAATGAATCTGGCCCTAAAGGTGCCGGTTCCTCCCGGTGCATACGGTTGAACTGAAGAAATAATGTGACAGCAGTGTTTTTAGGATTATAAGCAAATCATGTCTGTACGGGATGTGCGTTGATGGCGTGAAATGTATATTCTTCTGATCCTATTTAGTTTTTTTGGGGATTTACAGGTTTTATGTATTCTCAGTTTTTGTCCGAGTACGGTTTTACAATTATCCTGGCCGTATGCTGTTTGTGCGCGCCTTCAGTTATATCTTATCTTATAACCGACATTCCGCAGTTAAAATTGATTATTTCTATACCTGTAAACCGACATCATTTTTTAAGAAAACATCGGTATATGTTCGTCCATGCATCTCCGAGGGCTTCCACCACCGTTTGCTGATCCTTAGT
>JAEEOK010000117.1 GCA_016284235.1 Succinivibrionaceae bacterium | reverse complement strand
CTTCGCAGTACTTGAACTCAGTTACAACAGAGTTTGGAATACCTGCGTACTGGTTAGGCTGTACAGGCTGACCGTCTGCACCGATTACCTCCATGTATGCAGGAGGATTACCGGCCTTGGCCAGAATTGACTCGAGGTCTTCAGGCTGCATATGCTTTGCAGCGTCAATACGGAAACCGTACACACCCATATCAAGAAGACTTTTCAGGTAATTTGCAACTTTCTGTCTGGTCGATTCACTGTCAGTCTTAAGATCAGGCATACCGGAAAGGTCGCAGTTTCTAATCTCATAGGCATTGCCGTAATTGATTCCGTTGCAGTGAGCATCGTGGAAATCATCATAGCCTAAATCAGGATAGCTGCGGTTGCTGTACTGAGAACCGCCGAAACCGGTACCGCTGCCGGATGCTCTCTGGTTGAATACCGCATCGGCAAAAACCTTTACTCCGGCATCATTACAGGCCTTAATCATTTTTTTAAGCTGCGTCTCGTCACCGGTCATGGTCGAAAAGTTATAGAAGCTTACCGGCTGATAAACCGCCCACCAGACATCACTTCTGTTGATATGCTCAGCAGGCTGGGAAATCTGAACACCGTCATATCCCTTAGGACCGAGGACTTCGGTACACTCCTTGGCTATATTGTCATATGTCCACTGGAACGGATGAACAATAATCATTTCACCATCAGTCAAATCAGCATAGGCTGCAGTGCTGAGAGCACAGATTCCTGCTAAAGCTGTCAACCGAAAAGCTTTCTTTGCAAATTGCATAAAGGATTCTCCAAGATAATTTAAGTAGTCTTTAATTTAATTTTTTATAGTAGGCTGCCAGAGTTAATCTTTAAACCTGAGGTTAAGATTATCAACTTAACCGGCAACTCTATATGTTGTACGAATTTTACCCGTGAAAGCACTAAAAACAAAAAAATAGTTAACAAAATTGTTAAGCTTATCACATGAGCGTTTTTTGATCAGGTTGACTAAACAAGAAACAGAATTCAATACATTTCAAAGGAAATGGTTAAGATCAACTCTCTTGTTTTTGCTACATTTATAAAGAATTAAGCGAAAATCAGAGTCTTAAAACGTATTTCTTAAAAAAACAGGAATTCTGAAAATCAGCAGACAAAGTGATTATTCACCACACATTAATTTTCATCAATCAAAAAATGAACAGAATTTAAAAAGACCATACAGGCTTATTGCCTGCAGGAATAGGTAAAAAGCGATGGTATCAGATATGAACTCTAGTAATCAAAGCCAACAGTCATGAGTCCGTCCATAAGCATACGGCATAAATTTTATGCGTTTTTATATTTCGATGCATTTTGCAAAAATCTGATTAATCCCATATGCAGATCAGATAAATCATTTTAGAAAAATCATTAGATCAGGGTAAAAAAAAGCAGACTTCAAACAATATTCTGACAGGGGAAAATATGATTCATCGATACAGGATGGTGCCCGGGGTCGGGGTCGAACCGACACGGATTTTTAAGATCCGAGGGATTTTAAATCCCTTGTGTCTACCAATTTCACCACCTGGGCGAGATGGAGGTGCGGATCGGAGTCGAACCGATCTAGATGGATTTGCAATCCACTACATAACCGCTTTGTTACCGCACCTTTGGAGCGGGAAACGGGGTTCGAACCCGCGACATCAACCTTGGCAAGGTTGCACTCTACCAACTGAGTTATTCCCGCGAACAGTGATAATTATACTGATATTCCCTACATCGTCAACCTAATTTTAATTAATTGAAACCGATTGAATAAAAAATAACAGGTTGACTTCTTTAAACTCCGTCTCTTCTGATATCCGCCCCTGAAAGCATGAGAATCACTGCTTAAAAACAGCCAGTCCTGACAACTCATAACAAAAATCCCCGGAACACATACTGCATTCCGGGGAAAACTTTACAAAAGAATTCTGTCAAAAATCAGCGTCTTGTACGCTTCTTTTCAGGAACCTTAACATTCATACTCTGGTAGTAGATGCTGCACTGATCTGGAAATCCCATCTTTGGTTTAGGTTTTGCTGTCAAAACTCTTGATGCAAGATCTACAGGTTTAACCTCTTTCTTAGGTTCAAACCAGCTTAATGCTTCCTCCTTTTCCTGGGCTATGGAATATCTTGGCTCCGGTCTGTCCTGTTTCACACAGTGCACAGCTCCGGCAGGACATTTCAGTCTGACATGAAAATGCTCGGCATGACCGTGCCACGGCCTGATTTTTCTCAGGAACGGCTGCTCGCGCTCATCCTTGGTCATATCACACATAGCTACCTTTATCGCAGGATTTACAAAAATCCGCTCAACCTCAGGATCTCTTGCTGCAATCATAAGCATATCATAATACTTGCGGTTAAAATTCTGATTTACAGTCATAGCACCTCTGTCAACCAGAAGAACAGCGTTTCCCTTCGTTGTCAGTTTTGATTTCGGCAGCCTTCTCAGAGAAAATTCAATATCAACATCCAGACCAATCTGATGGCTCGCATGTCCTTTATTGAAAGGACCGCCGTATCTGCTGGACATATCACCTACGAGTACAGATTCGATACCGGCTTTATGCACAGCTTTTGAATAACGATCCAGAAAATTAAGAAGCGTTATATCGCCATAATGTCTGTTGTTCTGAGGATGGTAGAGCTGGTAATGCTGTGCATTGGGATTTGCCTGGATACCGTTGATAAGGCAGCCGTTGCTGTAACTTCCCACAGGCTGACTGATGAAACCCTTGGAACCGCCTCTGGCATATGTCACTCTCTCATTTTTCACCGGTGCCCTGCGATCTGTATGAACCACCACATCTCTGCTCAAACCGGATACCGCACTGTTTGAAGCCACAAGATTCACTCCCGCCGTCGGATCACCGTAAAGTCTTGAGTCCGCGTAGGATATGCCGGCAAAAGCTTGAACACAGAATAAAGCAACAGCAGTAAAAAATCCTCTCATATAATCATTTCTCCTTCGGTTTGGATTCTTCCCAAACACCATTTTTATAAAATACCTGCCACCTCGTTGGCTTTCCGTTTTTCAGCGATCCCACGTACTGCTGCTTGGTTTTCAGACTGAAACGAACAACTGCAGGGTTTCCTTCAGGATCAAAATACGGAGCATCTGCAAGATAACGAAGTTTCTCCGGAACTCGATCTCTAAAGCGGGCAAGTTCTGAAACAGACACCGGTCTGGTCTCCCTGTGGGCAGGATAATCATGTGCAGCAAAAAATATACCTCTGGAACTGTTTCTGAGAACGTAATGACTGCCCTCGGACTTTTCACATGGAAGTTCTGGAAAATCTATTGCAGGTTCCTTCGGAGGCGCAAGCTGCTGATTTTTCAGAATACTGCGCTTCTGACCGCAATCCTTACCAGTGCATTCTGCATATGGACCGAATTTTCCCGCCTTGCGAACCATTGGAGAACCGCATTTGTCACAGATGTACATATTAGCCTGTGTGACATCATAATCTCCAGTTTCAAGCTTATTTCCATTGCAATTAGGTGCGTCAGAACACAAAAACAGTTTTGTATGACTGTCAATAAGGTATTCATCCATTATGCGACCGCACTTTTCACAGCGCTTGCGGGATGAAAACTCCCTCTCTTCGTCATCCTCGGGAATATTGCTGTACTCGCACAGATTAAGATTGACAGTTTTGGTACATCCGCCCTCTACACTGCTGTAGCCGGTGCATCCAAGAAAAAGTCCTGTTGTTCCTATGCGAACCTCCATAGGACGTCCGCAGTTCGGGCACTTATAATCATCAATAACAACAGGTTTGTTCTCCGGCATGCCGTCAGGCTTCTTTGCCCTGGCTATATTCTCTGCCAGATCTTCATAAAAGCAGTCAAGTTTATTTACCCAGTCAACCTCTCCCTCGGCTATCTTATCCAGATCACTCTCAAGATCTCTTGTAAAATTGTACTGCATCAAATCGGAGAAACTGTGTTTAAGACGATCCACGACTATGGCGCCGATCTTTTCAGCATAGAACTTGCGCTGCTTGAGTCTTACATAGCCTCTGTCCTGAATTTTTGAAATAATTTCGGCATAGGTAGAAGGTCTGCCGATACCTCTGCTCTCAAGCTCCTTGACAAGCGACGCTTCAGTATAGCGGGCGGGAGGAAGTGTAAAATGCTGCTTGCCTGCTACATTCTTCAGATCAACCTTCTGATCCTTTTCCATCTTCGGAAGAATAACCTCAGAACTGCTTACCGGAACAACCCTTGTCCAGCCGTCAAAAACAGTAACTCTGCCCGTTGCCTTGAAGCGATAGTCGCCGCAGTGCACTACAACGGAAGTTGACATATAACGTGCAGGCTTCATCTGCGAGGCTATGCTGCGATCACGTATGAGAGCATAAAGTTTCTGACCGTCTGAGGCAAATTTTGACAGTTTTACATCCTTCGGTTCAAGCTCCACATTGGTGCTGCGGATGGCCTCGTGAGCCTCCTGCGCATCCTTGTTGGAAGAGCCGTAAAAATTAGGTTTTTCAGGAAGATAATCCCTGCCGTATTTTGAATCAATGTGAGCGCGGATTGTATCAAGAGCGAAACTGCTCAGATTGGTGGAATCGGTACGCATATAGGTGATGTAGCCTGCCTCATAGAGCATCTGTGCCACCGTCATGGTATGCTTGACCGAAAAGCCCAGACGGTTGCTGGCCGCCTGCTGAAGAGTTGATGTTATAAACGGAGCGTACGGTCTGCTCTCGCCTGCCTTTTCATCAATACTCTCGACAACCGCATCTCCCGCATGACTTCTCACATAGCTGCAGATCGCTTCAGCCTCGTCTTTGTTATGAATTTCCAGTTTGTTCTTTTTGATGAGATCAAAGGTTACAGCCTTGGATTTTCCCGCTGAAAAATCTGCCTTCACGTCCCAGTACTCATCACATTTGAAGGCATTGATTTCCCTTTCGCGATCTACTATCAGCTCCACTGCAATGGACTGCACTCTGCCTGCAGAAAGTTTTTTAGCCACCTTCTGCCACAGAACAGGTGAAACGAGAAATCCCACAATTTTATCAAGGAATCTTCTTGTCTGCTGAGCGTTTACCTTGTTCAAATCAAGTTCAGTAGGATGTTTAAAAGCCTTCTGGATGGCATCCTTTGTAATCTCATTGAATGTAACACGCTTGAAGCGGGATTTGTCACCGCCGATTATCTGCTGCAGATGCCATGCTATGGCCTCTCCCTCGCGATCAAGATCGGTGGCAAGATAGATGCTTTCAGCATCGGATGCAAGCTTTTTCAGCTTGCGTACAATGTCCTCTTTTCCTTCAAGCACAACATAGGTGGGTTTCCAGTTCTTCTCCGGGTCAATGCCGAGTTTTTTAACAGGTCCGTACTTGTCTGTTCTTGAAACCTTAATCTTTGTTTTTCCAAGAGGCAGATCCCTGACATGACCCACACTTGATTCAACAACAAAATCCTCGCCCAAATATTTAGAAATAGTTTTAACCTTGGCAGGAGACTCCACAATTACCAACGACTTTCCCACTTCAATCTCCATTCTCCGTTAAAGAACCTGGCCAGCCGCCTTTTTCAGCAGCAGGGACATTTTCTGCAAAATAGATTTCAAACCTTTATCCTTCTTAACTCTGAATTCATAAACATCAACAAAATCAAGCTTCGATGTTATAAACTCGTTGGATGTACCGATTTCATCAACCAGATGACGTGCCATGGCATCCGTCCCGTGCCAGAACTCACCTGTGGCCACCTCTTCAATTTTAACCTGAGGACGGTACTTGCTGATATGATTCTTAAAAAGCACATGACACTGCTCAAGATCCTGCTTAAATTTTTCGCGGGCCTTGGGATCTGTATTGTCGCCGAACATTGACAGCGTACGCTTGTATTCACCGGCAGTTTCCTGTTCATAATCAATATTCAGTTTACCAAGAAGGCGGTGAAAATTCGGAAATTCGGCAACGACTCCTATTGAACCGACTATTGAAAACGGAGCCGCCACAATGTAGTTTGCAATACAGGCCATCATATACCCGCCGGATGCGGCAATCTTGTCAACACAGACTGTAAGTCTGATCCCGCGGCTGCGCAGGCGCATCAGCTGTGAGGCCGCATATCCGTAGCCCACAACAGTGCCGCCCGGGGAATTAAGACGTAGCATCACCTCATCCTTTGAATCTGCCACGCCAAGAAGGGCATCAATTTCCCGTCCCAGAACATCAGCCTGCGAAGCGGAAATATCCCCGTCAAAACTCAGTACAAAAAGGCGCTTGTTTCCGTTCTCCCTGTTTTTCTCCTTCAGTTCCTTTTCCTTCTCGCTCTTTTTGAAATTATCCAGCTCCTTGCCAGAGAAAATTTTTGAGGCAACCTTCTTTCTCGCCGATCGGTATTCACTGGTCAGGTTAACAATCTGTATGTCCTCAAGAATAAGATTACCGGATTCACCCTTTTTACCGCTCTTTCCTGAATTCAAAGCTTTGACTGTTGCAAAAACAGAAACAAGCGTTAGAAGGCAGAATAGAATGAACACAAAAGAAGATTTAGCTCCAAAGACTAAACTATCGAGGAAAAAGTCCTGCATTGCCTATATTTTCCTTACCAAACACATGAGCACGAAAGCCAGAAAACTCAGACCTACGGCAAAATTAAAAACAGAAACAAAACCCCAGGCGTCAGAAATCAGGCCGCAGACAGCACCGGATATTATGCCTCCCACCGAGGCGGCGCTCGAAAAAAGCGTTGTAGCCTGTCCCGGTATTTTCGGAAGCATCTCCTGAAAATAAACCATCATTAATGAGGTAACAATACCTATACATACCGCATTTGCCAGCTGTGCAGTCCAGAACTGAACCAGGGTTGAAGCAAAAGAAACAGCTATATAATACAAAAAGCCACTGACTGTTGCCACAATCAGAATATATTTCATATGAATTTTTTGTGCAAGCCGCCCCGAAATCAGCATACACGGAATCTCAAGTGCCGCCGCGGTAGCCATAAACACTCCGGCATAATGATGTTCAAAATGAAGCTCCCTTGTTACATACTGCGGCATGGTTATAAGATACATATTGTTGCAGGCGAATATAAGAACGGTAACAGCAAAAAGAATATAAACGCTCGGTTCGCTAAAAAGTCTTGCACTCCTGGCACCGTCGTGATCCTCTGCAAAATCTGTGGCGGGCATCATAAATCCGACAGCGGAAAAAGAAACCAGAAAAACTGCAGCACAGGAAAGATAAACCGCCGAAAAACCGAAGTTTTCAAGGATAACCATCGCGGCAGGCGGTCCGAAAACCCATGCAAATGCAAAGAAGGCCCTCATGACTGATGTGAAAATCAAGGAATTCCGGCCGGTATAGCGACTGTATTCCCTGCCTGAAGCAAAGACCTGCCCGCCTACATGAGAGAAACAGTGAATAAAATTAACTGCAAGCAGAAGAAAAAGGTATGATCTGATCAGTGCAAAGCAGATACATGAAACCATGCCGCATACGCATCCGAAGAGTATTATGTTTCTGCGGTTGCCCGCCATGTCCGAATATCTTGCAACAAGCTGACTTACAGCTATTGAAAGAATACCCGACACAGTAAAAAAAAGACCGGTTTCAAAACCGGAAACTCCAAGCTCTTCCGTAAGAAAAAGACTCGATACCGGAATGAAGAACGCCATGGTCAGACTGATACAGAAAATAACAGCAAAATACATGACTGACGTCTTTGAAAATCTGCGCGCTTCTTCTGCAAACATTGTCTATAAATCCGGTCCGAAACTAAAAAAACAGATTCCTCAGCTACCTGCCGCCAGTAAGTCTGATGCCGTCGGCAGCTATTTCAATGATCCTGCTGCGGTATAAATTTCCGATCGTCTGCTTGAATTTGCCCTTTGAGACATGAAAAACTTTCTGAATATCTTCCGGAGACGACTTATCGGAAAACGGAAGAAAACCTCCATTTTGCTCAAGTCTTGCAACTATGGCGTCAGCCAGGTCGCAGTTGCCTGCAAAGCTCCGGTTCTCCCGCATCTCTTTTTCACCGCCGCCGCGCACTCCGTCTCCGCGGGGCTTTGAACTTTCACCGGCATTTCCTGAAGGAATAATATCAACCCGGCGGTCGTCTCTGATTCTTCTTATAACAGCATATATTTTCTTTCCCAGGCGGATATCTGATATCCCGGGAACCTCGTTTTTAAGAAACATGGCATAAAAACTGTTTTCAACCACAGCCTTGACGCCTATATCCGTAACCGCCACGGGCATAACCTTGACTACATCATTCACCTTGAAATCGCCAGTAACCAGATCGGAAAAGCGGCGGGTGAATCTGGTTGTGGCACACATCCTTTTTTCATGATCAAGATAAAGATATACAATCACCTCCTGATCACGCTCGAGCTCTCCCCCCGCCTCGCTCTGAGGAAGAAAAACATCCTTGCGGACGGCATTATCAAGAAAATACCCGTGCTTCGATGAGCCGACTACTCTCAGACAGGCAATTTCACCCATCAGAGCCCGGGGCCGGCGGGCCGTGGCGGTAAGTCGGCCGTCATCATAATAAAGAAAGACGGCGATCTGATCTCCGACCTGCGCATTCTCGGCCATCTGGGACCTTGGTATGAAAAGTCTGTCAGATTCCGCATCAAGAAAACATCCCTTATCTGTTATTTCAACAATGGGAAGTTCATTCATATCACCGATTTTCAACATGGTTTTAATCCTATCTGGAATGCTGCCGGTCAAACCTCTGCGACCGCGGTTTAAACAATTAAAAAAAGGCGCCATTCAGCGCCTGATAAGTAAAAAAAAGAAAACCTTCGTTATTACTGACGGAGGAAATCAAGGTGAACGATCTGCTGCTTTACAGGATGTCTCTGAATAGCAACAACCTTAACCTGCTCAGGATTGCCTGCAATGTTAAGAGTAATATTTTCATTATAGAAAGACTCTGACTGCTGAGCAATAAAGATCTTCTTGTGATCAAGAGAAATGCTGACAGCTTCCTTGTTTCCGCCGTATACTACAGCTGGAACCTTATCTTCGCGACGTTGGCGGCGGCTCGCACCTTTCCCTAAGTCCTTACGAATTTCTGCATCAAAAGTATATGCCATTTTTTTATCTCACTTATTGTCAAAAAATAAATAATCTGATTATGCGACCATAAATCAGACCGTGCATATTATCACAAAAAAAGAATTCTTATTCAACCTAATATTGTTTCATACGTCCGGGGATTTTTACAGAGGGGAAAAAAACGGATTTTCGACAGTTGAAGATCACTCAAGGTGTTGTGAAGCATTGCTACATCTGGGTTTCTTGATAATTTTTTAATCTTTTTTATAGCGCAACATGGCGCAATATGTTATAATTCATAGTATTCATTTAACTTATACTTTTGCAGTCAGGAGGCTATGATGCGACTTGTCCGGACAGGAAAGTCAACAAATCCCTGTTACTATGTAGTTGAAACATACAGAAACGAAAAAGGTGCTAAATCTACTCGAACTGTTGAGGCTTTAGGAAATGCCGAGTCAATAAGAGCAAAGTATGCTGTTTCTGATGCAGAGGAATGGTGCAGGAATTACATTTGCCAAAAGAACGAAGAACTGGCTAAAGCAAAGGAATCGAACAGTCGGGAGGTTCAGATAAAACTTCTGGAGAACCTGCCAAAATCTCAAGATAGCGCTATCTACAATATAGGTCATATTATTCTTGAAAGTGTTTACAACTCTTTTGGCTTGAGCAATATCTGTGACGAAATCACCAGGAGTCATCCTCATCTAGAATTTGATTTAAACGAAGTCCTAAAGGTCATTGTCTACGGCAGAATACTCTTCCCGTCATCCAAACACCGTCTTGCGGTCAGATATCAGTTCAACCTGCTGGGAAACAGCAGTGTGGAGCTACAGCATATATACCGAGGGATGGATCTTCTCAACAGCAACAATACATTGATACAGGACAGGCTCTACTACTACACCTCTCAGGATGTGGAACGAGATGTCAGCTGTATTTACTACGACTGCACCAATTTTTATGCTGAGATTGAATGCGAGGATTGCGACAGAGAAAACAAGTCTGAAGAATGGCACAGTGAGCACACCCTCAGGAAGTACGGTAAATCCAAGGAAAACAGACCAAATCCTATCGTACAGATTGGACTGTTCATGGACAGCAACGGAATGCCGCTGGGATTTTGCATAAATCCGGGAAATACCAATGAGCAGGTCACTCTGGTACCTACAGAGGAGAAACTAATTAAGAATTTCAGAACATCTGATGTAACAGTTTGCACTGATTGCGGATTGTCATCAGATGTGAACTATAAGTTCAACAGCAAAGAAGCTGACGATCCGTTGGTAAAGTTAGGTCTTTGCGGACAGCGACACTACATAAGCACCAGATCACTGAAGAAGATGAAGTCTCATCTCAAAGATTGGGCTTTGGGCAAGAAGGGATGGTCATATGTCAGTAAGGAGCATTCCACGGGGAAGACTAAAATAATCAGCGACTATGATCTGACGGATCTTAATGATGTTTCTGAGTATACCAAACACTTCAATACCGTTTTTTTCAAGGAACGCACCACCGCTGAAAACAACATCGATGCCAGGTTGATAGTCACCTTCTCACTAAAATTCAAGGAATACCTTGAAAACCTCAGAAATAAAAAGGTTATGCGAGCCCAGAAGATGATTAAGAACGGAACTCACAGCAAGGAGAATGAAAACAGTCCGAGACGCTATATTGACAGGAACTTCATAACTCAGGAAGGTGAGGTTGCAGACATTCAGACAGTGTCCATCAATGATACTCAAATTAAAGAAGATGCCAGGTATGACGGTTTCTATGCTTTAAACACAAATTTCTTCAGTGGAGAAAAATCTGTTCAGGAGATAGTTGCGATCGCTGCGAAAAGATGGGAGATAGAGGAATGCTTCAGAATCATGAAAAGTGACCTGGAACTCAGACCTTTTTTTCACAATAAAGATCCTCGCATCATTGCCCATGTACAAACCTGTTTCATTGCTTTGCTGCTTCTTCGCGGAATTGAATATAAACTGGCAAAGTTCCATGGGGTACATGAAAAATGGCCTAACGGAAAGTACACTATGGATGAGATCCTTAATGCACTGAGAAGCATTAAGGTGATTTCACTGAATAAAGGTCAGGCCTACCAGCCTGACTACAAAGATTCTGAAGTTATAACCGACCTGCTAGAACTCTTTTCACTAAAGGCGTTCAGCAAACAGATAATAATGAAGGATACTATGAAAAAAATTTTTCAACAGGTTAAAAAATCACCAAAACCATTCAAACCATGAAAATGGCGTAACATGCTCTAAATGCAGGTGGCACAAAGGTTTGTGGAACTCTAAATATGGTCAACTGTCGAAAATCGGAATTCATCAAGAAAGCATTATAGATACTAATTTTTTTTCGTCAAGCATTTTATGAATTAACAGTTCAATTATCAGTCGATCAGTGTAAAAACTAATGATTTCACCTGTAAACGATTTCAGTGCACTTCTCATTTTGAAAAAAATCAACAAAACTTTATAATAGGTGCCGTCTTTATCTGATAAGCAAAAGAAACAGGAATTTCTTAATGGAACGAAAAATACTACTGACAGACTGTCCAGATGAAACTGGTCTCATTGCACGTGTAACCGGCATATGCAGCAAATATAAACTCAATATCATAAAGAATACAGAATTTGTTGCCAATCAGCAGCAGAGATTTTTTATGAGAACCGTTCTTGAAGGCGATTTCTGTTCCGGCTTTCTGCAGGAAATCAGGGAAGCTCTTCCAAAGGAGGCATCCATACGGCTGATTACAACATCACGCAAAAAGCTTGTCGTTATGGTAACAAAAGAAATGCACTGCATTGGAGATTTGCTTCTTAAGCACTATGCTCAAACAATGAATTTTGAGATTTCTGCTGTTATAGGAAATTATGATAATCTCAGGGAACTAACAGAAAAATTCGGCATTCCTTTTCATACCGTCAGTCATGAAAATCTGACAAGAGAGGAGCACTGCCGTGAGATCATGAAGGTTATAGACGGTTATTCTCCTGATTATATCGTGCTGGCCAAATATATGAGGATTCTCACACCTGAGTTTATCAATGCATATCCTAACCGCATAATAAATATCCACCACTCTTTTCTTCCTGCATTCATCGGAGCGAAGCCGTATGAGCAGGCATACAACCGCGGTGTAAAGATTATCGGAGCAACAGCACACTTTGTAACAGAGCATCTTGATGAAGGACCTATCATTGATCAGGACGTCATTAAGGTTGATCATAACTTCACCGCTTCCGATATGGCTGAAGCTGGCAGAGATATAGAAAGAATGGTTCTTGATCATGCTCTTAACTATGTTCTCGACGACAAGGTTTTCATTTACGGCAACAAAACAGTAGTTTTCCGCAACTGATCACTGCACCAAACAGATGTCGCGACTCCGCAAAAATGTTCGCAGGAAAAATAAAAGTAGATCCTAATAACAAAACAGTCAAAGGATCATTGAAAACTCCTGCCGCAGAGCATAACATCACTAGTAGTTGTTAGACTGTTCTTTTGTTAATTAATTTTAGATTGATCAGTCTTGTTGCTTTCATTTTTCTACTAGTGGTTTTTCATAAATATCTCCTTATGTTTTCGGGCTCAGTGATGAGCCCTTCATTTTTTTACGCTCACCGGCAAATGAAGATAGCCGAACGAGTGCCAGGATTCAAAACAAGTTTTCAACTCAGAACAGCACTGAAACATTCGCGCAAATCAACAAAAAACAGTCCTTATCATATTGCCGCCGGAGTTTTCATGAAACAGTACTGTCTTCAATAAATTCAAGAATTTCAGGAGTTAGATCAGCACCGACAATACGGGAAAACAGACGATCGCGGGAAATCCACGACAAAGCCTTATCTATTTCCGGAATTCCTCCTGTCCATCCCTCTATAATGCCCTGCTCTCCGAAGAGTTCAACAACCGTGCATTTGTCCGAAGGATTTCTCTCAAGATAACAGCGACACTTGTCATAAAGAATCGCTATGAGTTCGCTGTCAAGATCTGCCCACTTATCAACCAGGATGAACATTTCATTGCAATTGTCATACTGCATAACAAGATCAAAACCGCTGAAACCGGGAACCAATCCCGGAGTTTTTAGATTCTGAAGAAAAGTTTTGATAAAATCGAAACGAAGCTTCTGAAATTCGCCTTCAACAAGGTTATTGTTGCTGTCGTCAAACAAATCAGCAAAGTTTAATGTCACGATACTGTCATCGGGCTCAGACGCATATTTCTTTTTAAGTTTTTCAAACAAATATTCATACTGCCGTATCATATTCCTGAAAAGTTCAAGATCTATAAATTCATCAAGTGTTCCCTTCATTTTTTTATTCCTGTATTCAAAAGGCGGCGTTTAAGAAAAGTATCATCCTAACTTTAAACTTGTAAGAAGCAATCACAACAGATATGTTCTGATTAAAAATTCAGCGCACCATCAATACTGCACCGTATTAGCAGAGCTGCTGACCATGAAATTTTAATTTAATGCAGTTAGAATCAAACAACGTTCAAAGTATATTTAAAGGCCGCTGTCTATGAGTGATTTATATCACATTTTGAGTAAAACTTTCCCAATTGATTGATCTAATATAATTAGTAAAGTTTTAATTAAGACACTTTTCTCATACATTTATACTTTCTGCGTTCGCGGCGGCGATAATAACCAAACAGATAAAACATGACACACGGAAATACCGCATTGCCTGCAGGACTTTATGCCGTGTAGAATAGTAGCAATGTACACCTGCACCTGACAATGCATACAGCAATAAAACATATGTCCAGTTACTTTCTCCATGCAGTCAGAATCCCATTGCTTTTAGCAGTTGGAGTTTCAATGGAGCCATACTTAAGAGAAGAATATGAAAAGAAAGATAATCATTACAGAGCCGCTTCCAGCAGAAAAAATTGAATATCTAGAGAACGAAGCAGAAAAATTGGGATTCAAAATTTTATATACTCCGGGAGAATCAGTTAACGAAGATACACTGAAAGAGGCTGAGATATTCTTCGGTATTTATAATCCGAAACTTGAAATTCCGCAAAATTTAAAATGGATTTGTCTTCCTACGGCGGGAATCAACGGTTACACTCAAATTGACGGGATAAAATCCGGCAGATGCATACTTTCAAGTTCTTCGGGAGCCTATGGAGTAACCATTTCTGAACACATAATTACACTTGTTCTGATAATGATGCGCAGAATTCCTGAATACCTGAATGATCGAAACCTTAACATCTGGCGGAATGATAGAAAACTAAAATCCATATACGGAAGCAGAATTACTGTGCTTGGAACCGGTGACATAGGAACATGCACAGCAGCAAGGCTGAAAAATTTTGAACCAGAGAGAATCATAGGAATTTCCCGGACAGGAATAAAAAAATCAGAATTTTATAACGAGGTCTACCCGGTCACCATGTTGAATTCAGTTCTTCCGGAAACAGATCTCCTTATAATGTCACTGCCCGAAACAAATGAAACAGTCAACATAATAGGAGAAAAAGAGCTGGAGCTACTTCCGGAGGGAGCAATGCTCGTAAACGTCGGCAGAGGCAGTGCCATAAATGAAGCTGCGCTGATCCGCGCTCTACTGAGTCATAAACTTTCAGCGGCTGCTCTGGATGTAATGCAGCATGAACCTCTGCAGAAAGATGATCCTATGCAGAACGTACCCAATCTTATTCTTACTCCTCACATGGCAGGACAGAGAACTCTTAAGCGGACAGTTGATAAAATAGTGGAAATGTTTGCCGCTGATTTGCAAAACTATGCACTGGGCATGGAAATAATCAAGCGCATAAACGTAGAAAAAGGGTACTGAATTCTATAAAAAGACTGCACGCAAAATAGCACAACTCCATTCCGGCAATGTTTTTTCTTTAACTACATTGTATAATTCTCAAGTAAATCAAAGAAAAAACTTAAACTAGGAATTATATGATAACAGAAGACAAAAGAGCCAAATTAACCGCAGAGCTGCACGAGCTTACAAACAATCTTACAAAAGACTATTCTCTGAACCGTGCTATCGACAATACGGAAAATATCTTCCAGCAGCCTGACAGGGAAATTATTTTTGAATGCATACGAAATCTCATGAGACTGCTTTTTCCCGGTTACTACCGTTCAAGCAATTACAAAATTTACGACGAAAAAAGCATAATAGGTCCGATTCTTGAAGATGTCCATTTTCATCTGAGCCGCCAAATCTCAGTGGCATTAAACAACACTTCAAATGAAAAGGATGATGAGAAAAGAAAGGGTAATTATTTAAAAGCCATAGATATAACAACAGAGTTTCTTAAAAGAATTCCTTCAATCAGAGCTAAGCTTGAAATGGATCTGGAAGCTACGTATGAAGGCGATCCTGCAGCCAGCAGTCTTGGTGAAATCATTGTAGCCTATCCGGGATTCTTTGCCATCAGCATCCACAGACTTGCTCATGAGCTCAGTCTGCTGAAAGTTCCTCTTATTCCAAGAGTCATGTCCGAATACGCTCACAGCCGCACGGGCATAGATATTCATCCGGATGCAACAATCGGAAATTACTTTTTTATAGATCACGGTACAGGCATAGTTATAGGTCAATCCTGCGTAATCGGTAACCATGTCAAAATATACCAGGGTGTCACCCTCGGTGCTCTGTCCACCCAGGGCGGCCAGAGTCTTAAAAATGTACGGCGCCATCCTACAATCGAAGATAACGTTACAATATACTCCAATGCATCAATTCTTGGAGGAAATACAGTTATAGGACACGACTCTGTAATCGGAGGCAACGCTTTCATAACAAAATCCATCAAACCGGGATCAAAGGTAAGCGTTAAAATCCATGAACTTCAGATATCCAAAACCGGCAAACCGGATGAAGATGAAAGCTGGTATTACGTAATCTGATTTTTTTTCATTTCCCTTCTGTGCTAATCCTCATCAGAAGGGTTCCTGCTATCCTTGTAGGCTGATATATTATCAATGAAAAATGCCGCCCGCGGATCCATATATCCATATACACGATCAACATCCTTTCGTATTTTTGCCGGCATAAGCACAGGATCATAATTCTCGTGTTCAAGATATGAAACCACAGCGTTCATAAGCCATTGAGCCATAAAACATAAGTCAGGATTATTTTCATCAAGAGGGATCTTGACCGGCAGTTCAATATTTGCCTGCAAATAGTCAGTATTGAAAAACGGAATAAAAATTTTGGTGTTATACATAGCCTTTCTTATCGCCGGAGTATTGATTACCTCGGTTGAATAAACAGGAACGGAAATACCAAGGGCATTATAAACAGCCATAAAATTATCAAAATCAGCTGTTCCTCCCGCATAAAATATCGCATCAAACTGGCGATGGCTCAGAACACTTTTAAGCGCGCTGCTTACAGCAAAATCATTAAAAGGAGTCTGATAGGTGAGACGGTGTATAACAGTAAAACCTCCTATCTGCTGTCCGTAACGCTCAAGAAGCGTGGAATACAAATCACCGTACGTTCCGTTTTCCGGACAAACTATAACAAGTTCATCAATATTAAGTCCTCTCATATGAATCAGCGTTGTATTTACCAGTTCACTCAGAGGAGGAAACACTGTTGCATAACTGTCATTATCAAGACTTCTGAGTTTTTCGGAGTACACAGCGGTAGGAGAAAGAAGAGGAACCGACGAAAAAGTGGTTATTGATCTGGCAGAAACGACGAAATCAGAACTGAACGGACCAATACATACAGCCACATCCTTAGGAGAGCACACTGTCTGTATTTTTGCCAGCACACCGATCTGATCTCCGGAAACAGTCTGAATTTTTAACTCCAGTTTTTTTCCGTTGATCCCTCCGCGGCTGTTTACTGCATCTGCAACCTTCTGAATTGAATCAACAAGAAGCCTGTCTATCCATTCGGACTGATTATAAACCACGGCAATTTTAAAAAATTCAGATGTTTTTACAGCATTAATTCTTTCAGTTCTGTGCAGAGCGGAAAAATTCCGATCCATAATGTTGTCCTGATTTTCAAAAAAAATACTGTGAACAGCAAGGACTGCACAAAAGGACAGGATAACAGAGATGACTATATTCTTAAGCATTTTTACAACCCTTGAACGTCTGCTTTGCCACTAAATTTTTAAAAATACCGGGCTGGGAATTCAATTCATTATATGTTCCGCATTGAACTATTTTTCCGTGATCCATAACGAAGATTCTATCCGCATTAACAACCGTGGAAAGCCGGTGAGCCACAACTATTCTCGTCATTTTAAGTTGTTCCAGATTATTCTGTATCTTCTGCTGAGTAATATTATCCAGTGCACTTGTTGCCTCATCCATTATCAGAATTCTAGGATTACCTATCAGTGCACGGGCAATAAGTATCCTCTGCTGCTGCCCGCCTGACAGATTGTCGGTTGAGACTCTTGTATAAATTCCCATCGGCAGTTCAGATATCAGATCTGAAAGTTCGGCCTGCCCTATGGCCCTTAAAACATCATCCTTTGAATATCCATCTGTGCCGAATGTCACATTCTCAAGAATACTGCCGCTAAAAATTCTTCCTGTCTGCAAAATAACGCCCATCTGACGCCTCAGTGATCCCAGTTCGATTCCGGAAAGATCTCTGTCACCGTAGTACACAACTCCGCTGTCAGGAAACATAAAACCAAGAAGCAGTTTGAGCAGCGTACTTTTTCCTGATCCGGAAGCTCCGACAAAAGCGACAAATTCTCCCGGTTTGATGTCAAAATTTATATCTTCAAGAACAGGAGTTTCATCCTCGGAATAACTAAAATATACATGTGAAACTTCAATGCCGCCGTCAAGTACACCTGCAGGCACTGATGCATCAGAATTCTCCGTATCCGAACAAAGAACCGGTTTTATGCGATTGTACTCAGATCTGAGGAAAGGCAATGTCCACAGCATTTCCACCATGCTGACTACACCGACCTGAAAAATCATAAATGCTGTAAGAAAGGATGCAAACACCGGAAGAGAACGGTGAATACCGAAAAAACCGCCGGCTACGGCACAGAAGAGAGCCAAGGAAACCGGCACATAGATTTTGCGGATAATTTCAGCACTTGAACGGTACAGTCTCATAGAATAGTCTGTCAGAACATAATCCGAAAACATTTTCATAAATTTGCGCAGAACGTTTTCCTCTGCTCCCGACAGTCTGATTTTATCAACACCGTTAAAAAACTGTCTCAGCATACCGTCGAGACGACCCGACAGCGTCATCGTTTCATTGACAAGGGGATAGCGTCTGAAACCTATAATCCATATGGCTGCAAGCATGACTGCGCTGATCCCCAGAGTACAAAGTGTCAAATCCCAATCAATGAAGAACATCACAAGAGAACTTGTAAGAGAAAAGGATATGAACTTGAACAGTCCCATAAAGCATCTGAACAGACTGCTGCGGAGATATTCGGTACTCATAATTCTTGAAACCAAATCTCCGGATTCATATTTTTTAAATTCAGAAACCGGCATGCGAAGCAGTTTATCATAAACAGCACCCTGAAGATTCTCATACAGCGTTCCGTTAAAAATCTGAATTACAAACTCGGGAAATATTCGGACACAGATACTGCATAAACCGAGCATAATCAGAATTACAGTAAAATATGACATCTCCGCGTAATCACCCCTGGGAACGGATGTTCCCATAATGAAATACATCACCCCCGGGGTCATAACGGAAAAAATAAAGGTAATTAGGAGAAAAACTCCTAGAACACTGCGGATCCGGTCAAATCCGAAAAATACAAAACCGGCAAGTTCCTTTAAAGAAGGCTTTCCGCAACCGACCGCCGGATAAAACTGATAGGCGATGTTCTGAAATGAAGCGGCATCACCGGCCTTTACGGTGATTGAATCTCCGGTTACCGGATTGACACATCTGCAGGAATTATGTTCCATTTGAAGAATTACAGGACCGGCACGACCGTCCCTGATCCTGAACGCCAGCAGAGGATTCATGGAGGTGCGGCAGTAGAAATCAGCAGGGAGCATAACCTCACGGATCCTGACTCCTGACATTAGAGCAAAATCAGACAGTGATGAATGATAATCTGACGATTCAGCGGAAAGAACAGACATAACTTCCGAAGAAACCTTTAGGTTGTAGCACTTGAGCAGATATTCAACCGCAGCGGTCAGTGAAGTCTCGCTTTCTGAAATACCCTCCTGCTGATTGGATCCGGTACTCTCAAAACCGCCGTACCTGCCTATTCTTGAAAAAATTGCATCAATATCTGCTCTGTTTTTTAAATCTGATTTAATCCTTACCTGCTGATCTGTCTGAAATGTATTTATTATAACCCTGTAAAAGTATTCAGAAATTTCTTCATCCCTGTACTGCTCGGTATTAGGGTATATAAATCCGAAAACCCTCAGAAGATCGAGTTCTTTGAATTCATCGCAGTCATCTATAATCTCAGCTACCGAAGGTATTTCCGCCACATAACATATTTCAAGTTCCAAACTTCCGTCAATTCTGCAGATATCATGTCCCCGAAACGACATTCCCTTAAGGAGCGTACCCAGATAGAATTTTTTCTCCAGAGATCTCTCCTTTCTCACCTCAAGGTAACAGTTGATCCTTCCGTCAAAAATCCTAAAACATTCAGAAGAGGAGATATTATTTACTGCTGTTCCGGGATAAAAAACCCTTATTTTTTCAGTCATTGCAGGATCCCTCCAGAGTCATCAGTCTGGTAAAATGACCGTTCAGTTTCAAAAGATCTGCAAATGTTCCCCTCTCTGCTATTCTGCCCTGATCCATCACAATAATCTCATCCGCATTTCTGACAGTGCTCAGACGGTGAGCAACAATAAGCACTGAAACACCGCGTCTGGATACAGACATATCTATTTTGCTCTCGGTTATGGCATCAAGCGCGGATGTGGCCTCGTCAAGTATTACAAGCGGTGTGTTTCTGGCAAGCACTCTTGCCAGTTCCATGCGCTGACACTGACCTCCTGAGAAATTCGAACCATGCTCCAGAACAGAAATATTAACCGGATTTCCCCGTTTGAGCAGTTCATTTTCTATATGTGCGTCCTGCATCGCGTTTTTTATATTGCGGGAGTTCATAACCGGTGAAAACATTGCCAGGTTCTCACCCACAGTTCCGGAAAGAAGTATTGATGACTGATCCACCATACCCACAAGGCGATGATACTCATCAGCTGTATATTTTCCTATATCTATGCCGTTGAGAAGAACCTCACCTGAAGAAGGTTTGAGAAGTCCGGCCGCTATTTTGGCAAGAGTTGTCTTACCGGATCCGGATGCTCCTACAATTGCCACCTTTTTTCCCGGCTCCACCGTGACAGATACATTTCTCAGCACCGGTTCACAGTAGATCCCGTAAGAAAAATTAATTCCCTTAAGCTCCAGTCTGACAGAGGAATATTCTGTCAGCAAGCCACAGGAGCTGTCAGAAAAAATATCATCCGGCGGGCAGCGGTAAATCTCATCAATTCTTGAAGTCTGAGCCTGAAGAACTCTGAAACGGGCAAAGCTTTCCATAAAATGAACGCACGGATGCACAAAAAATTCAGCAATCAGGATGAATGCGAAAAGTTCACCCATCGTCATTTCTCCCTGCATGACAAACCGTATGCCGATGCAGAACAGGATAATGCTGCCAAGAAATCCAACCGCCGAGGGGATCCGGCTTGAGAAAACATTAAGAATACCAAACGATGTCTGCCTCAGATTGTAGGCAGCAAGATTGTCGCACCAGTACCTGAATATGAAATTTTCTCTTCCTGCTGTCTTTACGCTTTCAAGATTGTCAACACCGGAGATAACAGAATCCAGCATTTTTGTTCTTAAATCAATCTGACTCTGCTCCATTACGGCAAGCCGTTCTAAAACCATCATCAGAAAAATACACTCAAGAAAGGTAATCACCAGGACTGCAGCCGTCATTACCGGACTGTAAAGCAGCATCAGCACACCGTAAAGTCCTGCAGCAATCAGCCATGTGGCGCAATCTGAAAAATACTGTAAAAAATCGAAACTTATATCACTGCTGATAAACAGGCTGTGCTGCAAATCTCCTGAATTTCTTCGTGAAAAAAAACCGGAAGGGAGACTGAAAATGTGTCTGAACAGAGACACTGTGCGGTTTACCTTCAGAAAAAGCGACAGTTTTCTAAAAATCAGAGAAATAATGATTTTTATTATGGATGAAACAACAATACAGCAGAAAAAAACAGCCATAAGCGGAATCAGCCATTCGTCTCTGTCGATAAGAACGCTGTCGACAAAAACCTGAAACAGAGCCGGTACAATCAAACCGATTACAGACAGAAGGACACCGCCCCAGATCAGCTGAAAAGTAGGAGTTTCGATTCCCCTGGTAATTCTCTTAAAAGTAGGGAAAATTCCGTCGTTTCTTTTTTTCGTTTGGAAATCTTTCCCGGGTTCAAAATCAAGCGCAACCCCGGTATATGAATTTTCAAATGTTGCAAGATCCACTATACGATGGCCTTCAGCCGGATCATTAAGATATATTCTGCTGTGATCCGGACTGCATCCCTCATACACAAGATAATGTTCAAAATTCCAGAATATAATCAGAGGACGGCGAAATTGAAACAGGTCGCTGCATGATATCTGATAACCGCTTGCCTTCAGGCCGTATTTGCGGGCAGCCCTGAGAATATATGATGCCTTGATGCCGTTACGCGTTACCCCGCAGTCATCTCTGAGAGTTTCAAGAGACTCGAACCGGCCGTAGTATCCAAGAATCATGGCAAGGCTTGCTGCTCCGCACTCTGCTGATTCCATCTGCTGAACATACGGAGTTTTAAACCGCGAGCCGGAGAAAAAACTATTCATACGAGCCGTCCGAACTTCCTGCAAACATATACCTGATACCCGGAATAACGTATGAAATAGGCGATCTGTTCTCCACATTGATTATTACAGTGCCGTATATGCCGTTAGTAATCTTGTGTTCATATTCATGGCTGCCGGTCCATGAGTAGCCGCTCGGTGTATTTTCATCAGGCATAAGATCTATTACAACACGTATCATAGCCTCATCTCCCGCAAGCATATCAGTCAGAGTGCCGTTAAGCAGCTCTCTGAGTATTGTTTCCCTGTTTATCGGAGCGTCACTGACATCCCTTACCACTGCCCTGATATAACCGTAACGGTTTGCTGGTGCGACACTCGGTGAAAAAAAGGCCCGCATTCCGTTTTTGATTCTTTTTCCGTTTTTGGCCGGAATATAGGCGACAAGATAGATTCCTTTTTTCAGATCCGAAGCGACAAGCGCGATTTTATCACCCTGGCTGACAAATGAACCGCTGTCCTTCAGCAGTTCTATTACTGTTCCCGATGTCTTTGATCTTATATACATGCTTTCATCACCATGTCTCCTTATTGATTCCAGTTCCTCGCTGAGAATGGCGATATCTGCGTCAATAAGTTTCACGGCTGACGGAGAATTCTCCTGCATCCTGCGCTTCTGATACAGCTTCTTCAGTTCCCCCTCCAGTCTGATCCGCTGCTGCGTGTACTGATAATCTGTATCGGTACTGTATATCTGACCGATAACCTGATTGGCCAGAACCTGCGCCCCCTGATCAACATTTATGTTTGTAATCACCCCCTTTGCCGGAGCTGATACAGAACTTACTCCGCCTGAAAGCAGCGTTATACCGTTTCCCGTTATACTTACGGTAATCCGTCCGTAAACCGCCCAAATCACCGCACTGAGAAAAAGCACGGTTGAGCAGATAAGAAAAACCGTAGACCAGGTTGTTTTTATGGCGGAGAAAACCCTTCTGTCTCCGGAGTTTTTTAATCCGCTGAGAGCGCTGCTGGAATATTCAATATTGTTATTCATAGTCTAAACTGCATTATGTCAGATTAAGAAGTTTCGGATCTGCTTTATACATACTCTGCATCTAACGGAATTTTACCAAAACATTCAGACAGCTGATTAACAAAAAGTGTCAAAGGTTCGGACCAAGTCTCATACACAGTCTGTCAGGCAATGCCGCAGGTTTAAAAACTGCACAGGTACCGGATACGCCGACTGCTCATTATTGATACAGTTTTTGAGGGACAGATCAGGTAAAAACACATCTTATTCAAAAAAACATACCTTTAAACGCATAAAAATGAGAAAATACGAAAAAATCTGTATTAATCTCATATAGAGCAATCATGGAGCTATTAAATGCCAGCAAAAATAATTGACGGTAAAGCATGTGCACAGAAGATCAGAAATCAGATAAAAGAAAAGGTTGCAGCCAGAATAGCAGAAGGAAAAAGAGCTCCCGGTCTGGCAGTAATCCTTGTTGGTGAAAATCCGGCTTCCAAAATCTATGTCGGTTCAAAAAGAAAAGCCTGCGAAGAGGTTGGGTTTGTATCAAAAGCATATAATTTTCCGGAAAGCATCACTGAAAACGAGCTTCTTGAACAGATAGACAGTCTCAACCGGAACGAAACCCTTGACGGCATTCTGGTACAGCTGCCTCTTCCTAAGCATATAGATTCAACAAAGGTTATAGAACGAATAAGACCTGACAAGGATGTTGACGGTTTCCACCCGTACAATGTGGGAAGACTTGCTCAGAGAATACCTGCTCTGCGCTCGTGCACACCGAAGGGAATCATGACTCTGATCAGGGAGGCCGGATTTACGGATCTGAAAGGTAAGAATGCAGTTGTGGTAGGAGCCTCAAACATTGTGGGAAGGCCTATGACACTGGAATTTCTGCTGGCCGGCTGCACAACCATTACAACTCACAGATTCACAATAAATCTTCAGTCATTCATAGAACAGGCCGATATTCTTGTAGTAGCCATAGGCAAGCCTAATTTCATACCAGGCTCATGGATCAAGGAAGGTGCCATAGTCATTGACGTGGGCATCAACAGACTGGAAAACGGCAAACTGTGCGGTGATATCGAATTCGAAACAGCGTCACAGAGAGCCGCCTATATAACACCGGTTCCCGGAGGGGTGGGACCGATGACTGTAGCCAGTCTGATTGAAAACACAATGGAAGCCTGCGAAAAATATCACAGTTGAGGACATATCATGAGTGCCGGAAACTTCAGAAAAAAAGACATACTGCTGATGTCATTTGCAATTTTTGATATTGTGAACATAACACTTTATCTTTATGCCCTGTTCAATATGTCTCTAAACACAATCTCCGTAATCTTTACGGCAGGAATATGCAATATTCTTTTTGCTCTCTGGGTTATGTACAGAAAATCAAAATCTGAATACATAGTCAATCACGGCAACACGGGGGAGAGACAGGCCTCATACTATATAAGATCAGTTTTTATCGGTGCACTGCTCATACTTGTAACGATTGTCACTCTGCCGTTTGCAGGATTTATGATGCTCAAGACAACTCTCGGAAACAAGATAGACGGAGCTATGGTTGAAAAATGCCAGGATTCTATCGGAGCAATTACGGATCTTGATGTAACAAATGCAACCCAGTATGTACTCAACAGCTGTTCATGCTACTTCGGCAACGGACATATGTTCACGCTGGTAGGTCCGTATGATTCAGATTTTCTGATAAGTCTGATGCAGTCTATAATGGAAAAAATGGTTGTTTACCCGTCATGGTACATATATTCAATGTATGCACTCTGTTTTCTGAGCACTCTTCCTTTTATCTGGCTGCTGTACAGAATGTGCCGCGTTGTAAACATGATCAGAAAAGATTCGGCACCTCCTGCCAGATGCGGCGATGAAAACATGATCAAAAATGACGAGGCTTAAAAAGAGCGGAAGGCAGATATGGATGACGACGGCAAAAAAGTTAATTCAACAAAACTCCTGATAGAGCTGAAATATCTGTCCCTGTTCCATGTTATTGTCAACACGGCAGTAATCATTCTGTGGGTGTTTGCCATCATCTTTTATCTTCAAGATATTCTCGCATTTTCAAAAATTGTCAATCCGTTTGAACTGACTCTGTATACTCTGAACATCGTATATCTTTTATTTCTTATCTATCAGATCAACAGGAAAAACATCCACCAGCTGGCAAGAAACCAGCTGGATTCATGCATCGAGTCTGTGCTTCTGTGCCTGGCTGTACTGGTAATATTCTACGCCATGAAGCAGGGTGTCATGAAATCCGCGGATCACATCCTGTACTATCTGACAGATATGAGTCCGGTAAAAATGCTTGAGACAAAACTTCTTGAAGTAGTAATAATCTTTCCAGCTTTTCTGTGCACCTACCTGATTATGATCCTGTATCACGGATATAAAATTTATCGGGCTATATGCATAGTCAATGATCAGCTGAGGGAAGGATCTACTCTGTCTGCTGTGGCCAAAGCTGAAATGTTTGCGGCAGAAGCCAACAAATACTAGCAGAAAACCCAAACAGAAAACAAAGAGGCCCAGGCACTGAGATCTGCCGCCTCCGGGATACTGAAAATACAAAGGGGGTTCACCGGTGAACCCCCTTTTCGCATACATCAGTACAATATCATTACTTGATGTCGACTACCTCAAACTGAACATCAGGATTAACATCAGCTGAATAATCAACATCGTCACATCCAAATCCGAAGAGATTCAGGAACTCCTCCTTATACTGCCTGTAGTCTGTAAGTTCGTTCAGATTCTCGGTGGTAACCTGCGGCCATAAATCACGGCAGCACTGCTGAACATCATCTCTGAGCTCCCAGTCATCCATTCTGATGCGTCCATCAGAATCAGTCTCTATATTTCGCCCCGTAAGCTTGGTGCGGAACAGGCGATCAAGCTGATCAATAGGAACTTCGTGAAGACCCTTTTCACGCATGATCTTGAACACCATGGAAACATAAAGCGGCATAACAGGAATAGCAGACGAAGCCTGTGTTATAACAGATTTCATCACAGCAACGTAGGCCTTGCCGTTTACCGCTGCAAGAACCTTATCATTGCTTCTTGCAGCACGATCAAGATCCTCTTTAGCCTTGCCGAGAGTTCCGTGCCAGTATATAGGCCAGGTAAGATCGGTTCCGATGTAGCTGTATGCCAGCGTCTTGACGCCGTCAGCCAGAACACCTGCATCACTCAGGGCCTTAATCCACAGTTCCCAGTCCTGACCGCCCATTACCTTTACCGTGTTGGCTATTTCGTCTTCTGAAGCTGGCTCGACAGATGCCTCTATAATCGTATCCTTGTTCAAATCAACAGCCTTTGTCGTGTATACCTGACCGATCGGTTTAAGGGATGATCTCACAACTTCACCGGTACCGGGCATTTTTCTGACAGGTGCCGCAAGTGAATACACCACCAGATCGACTTTACCCAGATCCTGCTTGATAATATCTATAACCTGCCTGCGACATTCATCAGAAAATGCATCACCGTTAACATTCTTTACATAAAGTCCTGCGTCTCTGGCGTACCTGTCAAAAGCTGCAGTATTGTACCAGCCGGCTGTACCCGGTTTCTTATCTGTTCCGGGCTTTTCATAAAACACACCGACAGTAGCCGCGCCGGATCCGAAGGCGGCGGCAATTCGTGAGGCGAGACCGTACCCCGTCGATGCACCTATGACCAAAACCTTTTTAGGACCGTTATCTATCGGTCCGTCACGTTTAATTACATCGATCTGCTTTCTGACATTAGAAAAACAACCTTCTGGATGAGTTGTAGTACAGATAAAACCGCGTACCTTAGGTGTAATAATCATAAAAAAATCTCTAATTAAAATATCCCGCACGGGAAAAGCATTATGAC
This sequence comes from Succinivibrionaceae bacterium, assembly GCA_016284235.1. Taxonomy (GTDB): domain Bacteria; phylum Pseudomonadota; class Gammaproteobacteria; order Enterobacterales; family Succinivibrionaceae; genus UBA2804. The sequence goes on along the minus strand of JAEEOK010000117.1, from coordinate 71,264 downwards.
AGACCAGGCAATCTGAATACCAAAATCATCGGAATTGACTTTACGAACGCAAAATACCCGGACACCGGAAAACAGCCAGATAACATAAAAAAGACAAGCTATTTGTCGCAATTTTAACATGATTGTCTTTTATATCAAAGACAGACGATCCGCATATCTGATCAGCAGAAACAGGGCCGGATTTTATCCTTAATGACACATACCTCCTCCGCAAAGTACCGGTACCTGCGGACAGAAGTATGTTAAAAAAGAAGTGATCACAAAAAAAATCAGAAAATGAGTCAGTAAGATCCGATTTAAAGACCTTTAATTCTCTCGATCGCCTCCACGCTTTTCTCGTAAGTACCAAAAGCCGTGAGTCTGAAAAATCCCTCCCCGTTTGGACCGAAACCAGAACCTGGAGTACCGACTATTCCGGTCCTGTTAAGAAGCAGATCAAAGAATTCCCAGCTCGATAATCCATGAGGTGTTTTTAACCAGATATAAGGTGCATTTTCGCCGCCGAAAACGGTATATCCGGCATCACCAAGAGCCGTTTTAAGATACAGAGCATTATTCATATAGGTAGCAATCTGTGCTTTTATCTGCTTCGCACCCTCTGATGAATAAACAGCCTCACCTGCTCTTTGAACAATATACGGAGCACCATTATATTTTGTGCCGTGTCTTCTTGACCACATGGCATGAACAGACTTATCGTACAACTTAAGTTTTTTGGATATGACGGTATAGCCCAGTCTCAGGCCTGTAAATCCCGCATTTTTAGAAAATGATCTGAATTCTATGGCGCAGTACTCCGCTCCGCTGCATTCATAGATGCTGTGCGGAAGGTTATCGTCATTTATATAAGCTTCATAGGCGGCATCATACAAAATGACAGCCCGGTTTTTTAATGCATAATCAACCCATTCCTGCAGTCTGTCTCTTGTTATTGCAACACCTGTTGGATTATTAGGAAAACAAAGATAGATCAGATCCGGCTTAACCTTTGGAAAATCCGGTATAAATCCGTTTGCCTCCGTGCACGGCATATATATAAGTTTGCTGTAGAGCCTGTTTTCCTCATTAAAATCCCCTGACCGTCCCGCCATTACATTTGAATCAACATATACAGGATAAACCGGATCACAGACCGCCACTAAATTATTCTGATCGAAAATCTCCTGTATATTGGAACAGTCACTTTTTGTGCCGTCGGAGATAAAAATTTCGTCAGGCTCAATATTGATTCCTCTTTTTTTATACTCGTTTTCGACTATCGCTGTTCTTAGAAATTCATAACCGAGATCCGGAGCATAACCATGAAATGTATCTGCATTTCCCATTTCATCTACAGCTTTGTGCAGGGCTTCTAATATTGCCGGAGCAATAGGCTGGGTAACATCGCCTATGCCGAGCTTTATAAGTTTTACACCGGGATTACCGGCTTCAAATTCACGTACTTTACGTGCAACTGTTTGAAAAAGATAGGATCCCTGTAAATTTAAATAGTTTTCATTTATCGTTGCCATTTTAATACCACCAATTATTTCCAGACAATTACACCGCTATCTCACCTTCAAAGACAAATTCAGCTGCTCCGGTCATATACACAGGATAATCCAGACCTTCCCATTTAATTTTTAAGTCACCGCCCAGCAAATGAACAGTTATTTCATGGTCAGTTAAATTATTTAAGACACCGGCAACTGCTGTTGCACAGGCGCCGGTACCGCACGCAAATGTTTCACCGGTTCCGCGCTCCCATACCCGCATTTTTACATTTTGACGATCTATAATCTGAATAAACTCTGTATTAACCCGTTTTGGAAAAGAAGGATGGTTTTCAAAATATCTGCCCAGTCTTTCCAATGGAAAATTATCCACATCATCAACATAAACGACAGCGTGAGGATTTCCCATCGACACACACGTATGGAAATAAACAATGCCTTCTATTTCGATAGGTTCATTGACAACCGTCTTTTTTTCACTCAGAACGGGGATGTTCTCTGATTCAAGAACAGGCTGCCCCATGTCAACCCGAACGCTGTTTACTTTCCTTGTCGGGCTCTGCTCATCCACATCAAGCCAGATTTTTTTTATCTTTCCGGCGGAAATAATGCAAAACTCTCTTTTATCGGTTAATCCTTTGCAGTAGACATATACAGCCACACAGCGTATCCCGTTGCCGCACATTTCCCCCCGGCTTCCATCTGCATTGTACATTTCCATTTCAAAATCAGCCTGGTCGGAAGGATTGATAAAAATCACTCCGTCACCGCCGATTCCAAAATGTCTGTCCGACAGTTTCTTCGCGATTTCGGTCTTTTTTTCCTGAGAAAAATTTACCTCCGAACCGTTTATATAAACGTAATCGTTTCCGCAACCCTGCATTTTTGTAAATTTCATATTAGTTATCTCTTATCTGACAGTGACTCTGAAGTCATTTCTCGCACGTCTGAAAGTTCTGTTATTCAAAGCATGATGACTTCAAATCACTTCCGAATGCTTATGTTTCTGTTACTTTAACCAAGAACTGTCTCTTACCGCCCTCTGATCGGGAGAGTTCTATAAAACCGTACTCATCCGGAATGTTTTCGGAATCTGCACAAAATCTCCGCAGAACTGATGCGGCAGAATAACTCTCTGCGAAGGCAGCAAAGTGTATGTATGATACTTATCTGCCCGTTATCGCTTTCTGCACCGTTTTCCGGACGAATGACAGTCCCCGGGCATACTCATTCTGGCTGGCTGACCGTCAGCACGGCGCGCTGACTTTTGCATCCGGAAATTCATGACTGTCAGGCCCGGGGTATGTATGCTCCCAAACCCCGCATCCGTATAAAAAGGCCTTCGGCAGTTAACAGTCATGCGGACGAATCAGCCTTTATTTACTGCAGACTTCTCTTACGCCTAACTATAATGTTCGTCTGAAGAGGCTCAAACTGTCACTTGCCGCTATTTCCGTAGTTAGACAGCACTCTGGCGGAAGGATCGTTCACATTGCATCCCTCCCATTCTTTATTAGGCATCCAGAAGTCCTTTATCATTTGCGACTGACCAGGGTAATATTTTTCAAAAATATCCCGATACAGCAGTGATTCCTTGGTAAAAGGCATTGCATGAGCATACCTGCTGCGCTTTTTCTCATACTCCGCATCATCATACTGCTCCTCCGCGTAAGCCTTTAAATGATCAACCATCGAGTGGCCTACAGCATCGGAAAACGCAGCCTTTTCTCTCCACAAAATTTCAGGAGGAAGATAATCAAACCCTTCAAAAGCATGACGCAGAAGATACTTTCCCTTGTTGTAATGATTGCGCTTCATTTCCGGATCAATAGACATCACATAATGCACAAAATCAAGGTCTCCAAAAGGAACGCGCGCCTCTAAAGAATTTGATGAAATGCATCTGTCCGCACGCAGAACATCATACATATGCAGTTCACGAACACGCTTCTCCGCCTCTTTTTGAAATTCAGCGGCAGATGGAGCAAAATCGGTGTATTTGTAACCGAAGAGCTCATCAGAAACTTCTCCTGTCAGGATTACTCTTAAATCTGTTGTTTCATGAATCGCCTTGCAGAGAAGATACATGCCCATGCTGGCGCGAACGGTTGTAATATCGAAGGTGCCGAGAGTGTAAATCACATGTTCAAGTGAATTTATCACATCATCTCTGGTAATAATAATTTCTGTATGATCTGCATTTAAGTACTCGGCTGTCTGTTTTGCGTACTTGAGATCAATTGCATCCTCTCTCATACCGATTGCAAATGTCTTAATCGGAAGTTCGCTCTTTCTTGCAGCTATACTGCAAACCAGGGAGGAATCCAGACCGCCGGAAAGCAAAAAGCCGACCTTTGCATCTGATCTGAGGCGCTTTTCAACACCGGCAATAAGCAGTTCTCTGATTTTTGTGCATACGGTTTCCAGTGACTGATCACGCAGTTTTTCATCCGGTCTGGCAATATCACAGTAACTGATAAATTCACCATTTTCATAATAATGCCCAGGAGGGAAAGGTAAAATTTTTCCTTCCACCAGATCTGTCAGGCACTTCGGCTCACTGGCAAATACTATGTCATTGGCTTTTGTATATCCGTAATATAAAGGTCTAATCCCGATAGGATCACGGGCCGCAATCCATTTGCCGCAGGAATGATCATAAATGACACAGGCAAACTCGGCATCAAGCCTTTCGAACATTTTTGTGCCATACTCTTTGTACATCGGTAAAAGCACTTCACAGTCGCTGCCGCTTACAAATTCATAGCCGCGCTGCTTCAGCTCGCTTTTGATTTTTTCAAACTGATAGATTTCGCCGTTACACGCGCAATAATCTCCGTTCAGCTCGAAGGGCTGCATTCCGTCAGGAGTTAATCCCATTATGGAAAGCCGCTGAAATCCCATTAAGCCATCACCGACTTCCATGACTCTGGAATCATCCGGACCTCTTGAAGTGCTTTTCAGCATTGCGCTTTTTAGTACTTCAAGATCTGCTGACGGACCACAAACTGAAAATATACAACACATATACAATCCTCAAAATATGGGAATTCGACTGCTGTCAAATTCCCGACATTTTTCTAAAAAAGAATTTATTTTACAGAAAACAGAAGTTCACCATAGGACGGTAATGGCCAGTATTCTCTTGAGACGTACATCTCAGCCTTATCTGCCAAACTGCGTAGATCCTGCATTCTAGGAAGAATTTCATCACGGATCCGCTGGCTTTCTGTAATGATGTCTTCAGTGCCGTTAATTTTTTCAGCGGTTTGCTCCAGCTCCTCCGCCTTTTGATAAATCTGATCGGCAAGAGAAGAAAGTATCTCTACAATAGATGTTTCATAGTTGCACTTCAGGGTTCCATTGACAGCCCGTTTTTTCGCAACAGCTCCTGAAAGTTTGTCCGCATAGTCCATAATTGCCGGCAGAATCATACGGCGAGCCATTAACAGCTCCGTATTTACTTCAATCCAGACCTGCTTGCAGTAGTTATCCAGCATAATCTCGCATCTTGAATGAAGTTCTGCTTCGTTGAACACATTGTGCGACGTAAGCATCTTCACATTCTTCTCATCCAGCAGATGAGGCATGCAATCAGGAGTTGTCGGATAATTCAAAAGCTTTCTTACTTCAGTTGCCTCCTTGACCCATGCTGCGTCATAGCCGTTGCCGTTGAATATGATTCTCTTATGATCATGAATGGTCTTTTTAATCATCTCATGAAGAGCCTTTTCAAAATCTTCAGCTTTTTCCAGCCTGTCAGCATATATTCTGAGAGATTCAGCCACGGCGCTGTTGAGCATCATGTTCGCACAGGCAATGCTGTTTGAAGAACCCAGGCTTCTGAATTCGAACTTGTTGCCGGTAAACGCAAACGGCGAGGTGCGGTTTCTGTCAGTTGTATCACGGGCAAATCTTGGCAGCACATCAACTCCAAGCTTGATAAGCTTCTTCTCCTTGTCGTGATACGGAGTATCAGACTCAATGGCTTCAAGAATGCCTGTAAGCTCATCACCAAGGAAAATTGAAATAATTGCAGGCGGTGCCTCGTTTGCTCCCAGTCTGTGATCATTACCCGCGGTAGCAACAGAAAGTCTGAGCAGATCCTGATAATCGTCAACCGCCTTGATTACAGCACAGAGGAACAGCAGAAACTGCGCGTTTTCAGCCGGGGTATCACCAGGTGACAGCAGATTAAAACCGGTATCAGTAGAGATAGACCAGTTGTTATGCTTGCCGCTTCCGTTTACACCTGCAAACGGCTTTTCATGCAGCAGACATACCAGACCATGACGGGCGGCAACCTTCTGCATAATCTCCATCATCAGCTGATTCTGATCGGAAGCAAGATTGGTGGTTGAATATATCGGAGCAAGCTCGTGCTGCGCAGGAGACACCTCGTTATGTTCGGTTTTCGCCAGTATTCCGAGTTTCCAGAGCTCTTCATTAAGCTCAGTCATAAACTCCTTTACCTTCGGCTTGATTACGCCGAAGTAATGATCATCCATCTCCTGACCCTTTGGCGGTTTTGCTCCAAAAAGAGTTCTTCCCGTATACTTCAGGTCAGGTCTCTTATCGTACATTTCCTTTGAAATGAGGAAATATTCCTGCTCGGGACCGACCGAGGTGTGAACATGCTTAACCTGATCATTGCCGAATAATCTTAAAACTCGTAAAGCCTGGCGGTTAAGCGCCTCCATTGAGCGCAGAAGAGGAGTCTTTTTATCTAAAGCCTCGCCTCCGTAGGAGCAAAACGCAGTAGGAATGCAAAGAGTGTGATCCTTAATGAATGCATAAGAGGTAGGATCCCATGTGGTGTAGCCTCTGGCCTCAAATGTCGCTCTTATTCCGCCGGTTGGAAAAGATGAGGCGTCAGGTTCACCCTGGATTAATTCCTTTCCCGAAAATTCCATAATCACACCGCCATCCGGAGACGGTTCAATAAATGAATCATGTTTTTCAGCTGTCACGCCAGTAAGAGGCTGAAACCAGTGTGTAAAGTGGGTTGCACCTTTTTCTATAGCCCAGTCGCGCATTGCCTTTGCAACAGAATCGGCCAAACCAACCTCTAATTTTGCGCCTACTTCTATAGTTTTTCTCAGTGATGAATAAACTTCACTGGATAAAACAGATCGCATAATCCGATCATCAAATACCATACAGCCGAAATATTCGGGAACAGTGCATTTTGTCATAATTGACCCCTTAATGTTGACTTTCAAGAATTTATAACTAAATCATCTAAAAATTATTTATGTTAATGAGGTATACCCCATTAAATACTCATCAATCTGAGCTGCGCAGTGACGGCCTTCTGCTATAGCCCACACAACAAGTGATTGTCCTCGGTGCATATCACCAGCCGTAAATACTCCCGGTTTTGAAGTTTCATATGAGCCCTCAGCTGTATCAACAGTGTTTCGCTTGGTAAACTGAACCCTGCTGTCGCTGATAATGTAATCCTCACAGCCTAAAAAACCTGCCGCGATAATTAACAGATCACACGGGATTTGCTCTACAGTATCCTCAACTTCAACCAAATTATGATTTTCAAACTTAACCCGAACCGTTTTAACAGCCTTCAGTCTTCCCGAATCAAGTACAAGTTCCTTTACTGTTGTTTCATAAACACGCGGATCAGATCCAAATACCTCTATCGCCTCCTGCTGACCATAATCAGTCTTGAGGACCTTCGGCCACTCAGGCCATGGATTGTCTGCAGCTCTTTCAACCGGCGGTTTTGGCATCATTTCAAGCTGGACAACGCTCTTGGCACCCTGTCTGATGCATGTTCCAAGGCAGTCATTACCTGTATCACCGCCTCCGACAATCACCACATTCAAATCCTTGGCACTTATTGACCACTGCTCAACACCGTTCATCAGATCACATGTGGCGGATTTGAGAAAATCGACTGCAAAATGGATATCACGGCAGCTGTCACGGTTTGCAAGATTCAAATCTCTAGGCTTCTTGGCGCCGCAGCAAAGAGCAACCGCATCATACCTTTCCTGTAAATCTGCAAAGGAAACATCTCTGCCGATATCGCAGTTGGTCTTAAATATCACACCCTCGGCCTCCATGAGTCTGCGGCGGCGCTCTATCACCTTCTTGTCAAGCTTCATGTTTGGAATGCCGTACATTAAAAGACCTCCAATCTGAGCTTCTCTTTCAAATACCGTAACACTGTGACCGCGGCGGTTAAGCTGATCGGCTACAGCAAGTCCGGCAGGACCGGAACCGACGACAGCAACCTTCTTGCCGCTTCTGAGAGACGGTATGCGCGGTTTTATCCATCCTTCCGCAAACCCCTTTTCGATCAGGAACAGTTCATTGTCATGTATCGTGACAGGAGCTCCATGCATACCGTTGATACAGGCCTTTTCACAAAGTGCCGGACAGACGCGGCCGGTAAATTCCGGAAAATTACTGGTCTTTAAAAGTCTGGACAGTGCATGTTCATAATGTCCGCTGTATATCTCGTCATTCCATTCAGGTACAAGGTTGTGAAGCGGACATCCTGTTACCATTCCCTTCAGGCGCAGAGCTGACTGGCACATCGGTACGCCGCATGCCATACACCTGCCGGCCTGACACTTTCTGGATTCTTCGTTCAGATGTACATGAAACTCGTTAAAATTCTTAATTCTGTCTTTTGCTGGGATCCATGCATCCTCGCAACGATCAAATTCGAGAAAACCTGTAGCCTTACCCATATACTTTTACCTTTCCGTATTCCTTACCTATGCATTCTTTAACTGTCGAATTGCAGCGTCCGAGGATCCTGATGCCACATCCTTAAAAGCTTCATAAACCGCCTGATCATGACGTATTCCCTGCTCTTCATACTTGCCGATTAAAGTAAGCATGTTCTTATAATCAAGAGGAATAATCTTTTTAAACAGGGGAACCCAGGATTCAAAATCACTTAAAATCTCCGCCGCTCTTTTGGACTTAGTACTCTTTTCATAATCCGTCAGAATCTCTTTGAGCTCCTTTCTGTCAGGATCCTTCAGCTCTGTCATCTCAATTAAAGATTTGTTGGTTCTCATGTAGAGACTGTGATTCTGATCCAGAACGTAGGCAATTCCTCCGCTCATGCCTGCGGCAAAATTTTTACCGACTTCACCCAGGATCACTGCTCTTCCGCCGGTCATATACTCAAGTCCGTGATCTCCGCAGCCTTCGCATACAGCCGTTGCTCCTGAATTTCTTACCATAAACCTTTCACCTGCAATACCGTTGATATAGGCAGATCCCGATGTTGCACCGTACAGGGCGACATTTCCGATAATTACATTCTCTGAAGCTTCATATGATGCATTTCCGGAAGGAATTACAACCAGCTTTCCTCCCGAGAGTCCCTTACCGAAACCGTCATTTGCATCTCCGGTGAGTTTTAAAGTAAGACCCTTTGGTATGAATGCTCCAAAGCTCTGGCCGCCGCCTCCGTTTAAAGAGATTTGAACACTGTCGTCATCAAGTGACGATCCGTATTTTTCAGTTATGCAGGAGCCCAGTATGGTTCCCACACTTCGGTTTGTGCTTGAAATCTGCACATCATCTAAAGTCAATTTGCCCTTACCGTTCCATTTATTGAATTTTGGCAGGAAGAGACTCTCGTCGATGGTATTTTCAAGTTTAAAATCATAGGCTTCTTCTGCTATGAAATGGCTTTCTTCTGCATGGGCAAAGGACTGATCTAAAATAAGATTCATATTTACCATCTCTGCACGCTTTGTGATCTGCTTCTCTTTAACCTTGAGCAAATCACTTCTTCCCACCATTTCCTCCACTGTTCTGATTCCAAGTGAAGCCATGATTTCGCGCAGCTCCTCGGCAATGAAAAGCATAAAGTTCATTACATGCTCAGGCTTGCCGCTGAAGCGCTTTCTAAGAGTTTCATTCTGGCAGGCTATACCGACAGGACATGTGTCTTTATTGCAGACTCTCATCATCATGCAGCCCATGGACACTAAAGGAGCAGTGGCAAATCCAAACTCTTCAGCACCCAAAAGTGCAGCTATTGCCACATCTCTGCCGCTCATAAGCTTGCCGTCCGCCTCAATAACAACCCTGCCTCTGAGGCCGTTTTCTATAAGAGAATGATGAGCTTCAACCAGTCCTAATTCCCACGGCAGTCCTGCATTATGAATCGAACTTGCCGGAGCGGCACCGGTACCTCCATCGTAGCCTGATATTAAAATTACCTGTGCACCGGCTTTTGCAACTCCGCAGGCAATAGTTCCCACGCCGGATTCCGATACCAGCTTGACCGAAATTCTTGCTTTTCTATTGGCATTCTTCAGGTCATAAATCAACTGAGCCAAATCCTCAATTGAATAAATGTCATGATGAGGAGGAGGAGATATCAATGAAACACCTGGAGTTGAATATCGTCTTTCAGCAATCCACGGATAGACTTTCTTTCCTGGAAGATGACCGCCCTCTCCTGGTTTTGCTCCCTGAGCCATTTTGATCTGGATTTCTTCAGCATTATTTAAGTATTCGCTTGTTACTCCGAATCTGCCGGATGCCACCTGCTTAATCTTGCTGTTCTTTTCGGTTCCGAAACGGGCAGGATCCTCACCGCCTTCACCAGTATTTGATTTACCGCCCAGACGGTTCATGGCAACAGCCAGAGTTTCATGAGCCTCCTTGGAGATTGAACCATACGACATGGCACCCGTCTTAAAGCGTTTGACAATCTCGGAAACCGGTTCAACCTCTTCGAGAGGGATAGGATTATCAACCTTGACAAAATCTATTAATCCTCTCAGGGTATGAGGCTTTTCATTGTCCACAATGGCTGAATAATTTTTGAACATCTCATAGCTTCCAGCCCTGACTGCACTCTGCAGCGCAATAATTGTTTGAGGGTTATAGAGATGATCCTCCTTATCAACTCCGCTTCTGAGACCATGGAATCCAGTACTGTCAAGACTGGTGTCGACTGCAAGACCCATAGGATCAAAAGCACGATCATGACGGAAAAGAATGCCCTCGGAAATTTCATCCAGATCTATTCCGCCCACTCTGCTTGTTATGCCCGTAAAGTATTTGTCAATAACGTTCTTTGAAATTCCCACTGCCTCAAAAATCTTGGCTGACTGGTATGACTGTAATGTTGAAATACCCATCTTGGCGGCGGTCTTGACAATGCCGTGCAGCACCGCGGAGTTGTAATCCGCAATAGCGGTGTGATAATCCTTGTCTAAAATTGCCTTGTCTATAAGTTCTGCTATGCATTCATGGGCAAGATAAGGATTTATGGCTCTTGCGCCAAAACCAAGCAGAGTTGCCATCTGATGAACATCTCTAGGTTCACCGCTTTCTAAAACTATAGAGACTGCTGTCCGCTTCTTGGTTTCTACCAGATGCTGCTCTGTAGCGGAAACGGCAAGCAGCGACGGAATAGGAACATGGTTTTCATCAACTCCTCTGTCAGAAAGGATCACGATATTAACGCCCTTGCTGCACAGACGATCAACATTAACAATAAGCTGAGAAATAGCCTTTTCCAAAGAAGTGTTCTTATAGTAGAGAATGGATACGACGCCGCTCTTAAAGCCTTCCTGATCCAGAGATTTGATTTTAAGTAAATCAACGCCTGTCAGAATAGGATTGTTGATTTGCAGAACCCTGCAATTTTCACCGCACGGTTCCAGAAGATTTCCGTCCGAACCAACATAAACTGATGTGTCGGTGACCAATTCTTCACGGATTGAATCAATCGGCGGATTGGTAACCTGGGCAAACAGCTGCTTGAAGTATGAAAACAGCAGCTGATGTTTTTCAGATAATACCGCCAAAGGAATATCATGTCCCATAGAAGCTGTAGCTTCAGTCGCATTAGAGGCCATCGGCAGGATCTGTTCTTTTACATCTTCATACGTATAACCGAATACTCTGTATAAACGATCCCTCATTTCCTGACTGTGGGTCGGAATCTTTTTATTCGGGATTTTAAGTTCAGATAATTGAAGCAGATTTAAAGAAAGCCATTCACCGTACGGATATTTTTTAGAATATAACTCTTTACATTCTTCGTCTAAAATCAGACGGCCTTTGCTGGTATCAATCAGCAGAATTTTACCCGGCTGCAAACGTGATTTCTTGACAATATGCGATGGATCTATATCAAGCACACCGACCTCAGAGGATAAAATCAGGCGGTTATCGTCAGTAATGTAATATCTTGAAGGGCGCAGGCCGTTGCGATCCAGTGTGGCACCTGCAATTTCACCGTCGGTAAATAAAATAGCCGCAGGTCCGTCCCAAGGTTCCATCATGGTTGCATAGTAGTGATAAAAATCCTTTTTCTCCTGCTCCATGTAGGTATCATTCTTCCATGGCTCGGGGATCATCATCATAACCGCCAAAGGGAGAGGTACACCGTTCATCATAAAAAATTCAAGTGTATTATCCAGCATGGCTGAATCTGAACCAGAAGCGTGGATTACAGGAAATGTCTTGTCAGCATATTCATCCAGCCATGGAGTGTGAAGAGTTTCCTCACGCGCAAGCATGCGATCATGATTTCCGCGTATCGTATTTATCTCTCCGTTATGAGCTATAAGACGGTACGGATGAGCTCTTTCCCATGATGGAGTTGTATTGGTAGAAAAGCGGGAATGCACCATGGCAATGGACGTTTCATAATCTCTGCTTTGCAAATCAGTATAGAAACGGCGCAGCTGACCTACCAAAAACATGCCCTTGTAGACTATTGTTCTGGAGGACAGTGAATTGATGTATGTGTCATCTGCACTTTGTTCAAATTCACGTCTGCATACGTAAAGCTTACGATCAAAATCAATGCCTTTTGAACAATCCGCAGGTCTTTCAATGAAACACTGTGCAATATACGGCATGCAGTCCAGAGCCTTTTTACCAAGAATTGCCGGATTTGTCGGCACATCTCTCCAGCCCAGAATTTTCAGTCCGTTTTTTTCACAATTTACCTGAAAAAGTCTCTTTGCGAATGTCCTTTTTCTCAAATCCTGGGGAAGGAAAAACATTCCTACGCCGTAATCTCCGGCATCTCCTAAACTGATTCCAGAATCGGCGGCGGCTTTTTTGAAGAAACCGTGGGACACCTGCAATAAAATACCAACTCCGTCACCAACCTCTCCGGCAGCATCCTTACCGGCTCTATGCTCAAGCTTTTCCACAATAGACAGCGCATCATCAAGAGTTCGGTACTCTCTCCTGCCATCCATGTTGACAACCATTCCAATACCACATGCATCGTGCTCAGTTGCTAATGCTTCATGCTTGGCTTCGTAATAATCTTGTTCGTATACAGACATGTTGTAAAACTCCATTGCACATGTAAGAGCAAACTTAAAATTAAATCATTCGATAAAGTATGTATTTCCCGGACTTATATGCATACCTGGACCGGTTCAGTTTATTGTTATCCGCATATTTCGCCGTAAAAACTCTTCCCTGTTACGGCAGTCAGGGCAGCTCAGTAATCCCGGCTGAAATCATCAGAAGCATGATGAACCTGTACTCACACTACTCTGTCCTTCATGCACTGTTTTTTTGTTCATCCATACTTGCCGGTATTGATGAGCAATACTCGGTTATACAGACACTCTGTCATCCATCCGCACCGTCATATGAACAAAGAAGCAAATAAATATCGTAAAACTTAATTTATGTTCATCTTTTTTTGAACGCTATATTCAATGCCACGATATTTATTAACTGCTCGTGATATTCTTTAACAACCGTGTTCATATTCCTAAAATTCGCAAAAATTATAGATCTCTGTTAAAAACAAATAAAATACTATAACAACAACATAACGATACTTTTAAGGTATAATAAAAACCGAAGAGGAGATATTTATGGATTTAAGACAAATTCGTTATTTTATGACTGCAGCCGAAGAACTTAACATCACCAGAGCAGCGGAAAAACTGCATTTGTCACAGCCGCCGCTGAGCAGAGCTCTTATGGAACTTGAAGATGAACTTGGATGCAGTCTGTTTATAAGAGGGAAGCGACATCTGACGTTGACTGCTGAAGGTTTAGCCTTTAAGAGAAGAGGAGAACAGCTCTTAACCCTGGTTGATATGACTAAAACAGAAATATCTGAAATGCAAAACGGCATCAGCGGCACGCTCTACATCGGTCATGTTGACAGCAATGGTCCGACGCTCGTGGCAGAATGGATAGAATCATTTAAAAAACTCTATCCCAATGTAACGTACAACTTATGGTGCGGAAATGTTGATGATTTGACGGATCGTCTGAAATCAGGTCTTATAGATCTTGCAATTACAATGACTCCGACCAACTCTGATCTGCTGGATGGCTTTAAGGTATTTTCTGAAAACTGGGTAGCAATTATTCCTGCAAACAATCCCCTTGGCAAATCAAAAAAACAATACATTACGCTGGAGGAACTTATAGATAATGATCTGATAATTTCTTCAAGACGATCGCGTGAAGATGAAATAAGAAGCTGGTTTAAAAATTTTAAAAAGGAACCTCATTTTATAGTTAAAACAGCTCACTCCTCCAATGCCGCCAAACTTGTAAACAGAGATCTTGGAATTGCCATTTTCCCAGCATCCGTAGCTAAGAATATCTCGTCGAGCACAAATGTTACAATAAAAAAAATAGTTCCTGCAATAAATGTAGAATATCTACTCTCCTGGGATAATGATAGACATCCAAACGCATTGGCAACAAAGTTTATCACGCACATAAAAGAAATGTATGCTGTGAGCAAGCCTCCCGTGATCTGAAGGAAACAGATGGTTAACAACGGTAAGGACATCATGGATTACTCACACTCCCTGGGATAATCAAATCATCAGAGCATTTTTTCGAATACATGGCCTGTGTTCCGCTGCAAATTGAAAAAATTTAAGGCGGGAACCCTTATGCAGCAAAGGTTTCTATCTTTTTTTAAATTAGAAAATTAGTATGCATACGGGTGCATATTAGGTTGACTATCGAATCAGATATTTACAACTCGAATTTGCAGAGAGCAAAAAAAATCAGAACCCGGCTGCAAATCTTCAACAACGAGTCCTGATATACTGTTTTTTTTTCCATGCAGAAGCATTAACTTACGCTACTGGTATTCTCCCAGACAATTTCACCGGTAGAAACTTTGATAAGATAGTATGTTAAAAGCTTCTTCCCGCTCTGTTCACCTATGGCACCGTAAAATACGTAATCATATTTTTCACTTCGCGCCAGATTTGCCAGATTTCCCCAATCGCCGTTATTGGCAACACTTTGGTATTCAAAATTGGAGCGAAGGCGTTTAACACTTTCAGCTGAAGCCAACTTGAATTTGCCGGATCCGGCATAACTGTTCTCCACGGATGTAGTCAAAGCATCAGTCTTGTACACCAGAGGAGGATCGCACACAACCTTTTCAACATATATCAAAGAACCGTTAGGAATGGATCCGTAGGACTTGGCTATCATAGAATTGGATGTAGCAATCACATTGCGATCAACTGATGATGCCGCTGACGATGAAACAGAAACCGGAGCAGCTACTTCTTCCTGTCTATCTGACTTCAAAGGCACACTGCCCTGAACCGAAGATGAATCCTGTGAAGGTAAGTCCGCAGCGGCAACCAACTGACTGTCCTCGGTAATCAGAGGCTTGCTGTCATCGGATCCGTCAATAGTCATTACCGTGCTGGAATCAACAATCTCCACCCTGGCTCCCGATGCCGTTTCAACAGACGAAGATGAGGCTCTGTCAGCTTCTATACGACCGCGATCACTGTACTGATATCTGAGCATTGAACACCCTGACAATGATACCGCTGCAACCAACAATAGACAAAATAAACTTCTCATACAACAACTACCACACAAGCTCTCAGAATCCAAAACCTCTGAGCTGCTCACCGCCTAAAAGATGCATATGCAGATGAGGAACCTCCTGACCGCCGTTTTTTCCGCAGTTGAATATCAGACGATAACCATCCTGTGCTATCCCCTCCATCTGAGCCACCTTGCGGGCTACCGTAAAAAGATGCCCGATAACCTTCTCGTCTTCTTCTTCGATTTCATTAACTGACGGGATAACCTTGTTGGGAATGATGAGAATATGAACCTTGGCTTTAGGACTTATATCTCTGAATGCGGTTACCATATCATCCTGATATACAATATCAGACGGTATTTCATGACGAATAATTTTGCTAAAAATGGTTTCTTCAGCCATCTTGATCTCCACGGGAATTTAACAAGCACCTGCCGGCAACGAAAGTTTATCAAAACTTCAGGACGACTTAAACGCTGTCAATTATACAGCAAAAGAATCAAACTGAGAAATTCGTCACAAAAGACTTACTTTGAGATAAATGCATTAAATTTGCATCAAAGAACACTGCCGGCATAAATATCAAACAGTGATCAATTATTTGTCTGCAAAAAACAATTAAAATGTAAGGAACTCATGTTATAAGAGTCGAACTATGGAAAACAGATTCAAAAGCCAGCACAAATCAGCAATGAGCTTTGGATTCCGAAAGAACGGTGTCCAAATAGCCCAAAGACTTGGACTGAAAAACAAGGCAAAGCAGAATACCGATGCTGAAAAGGGCAGGAAGAACGATGCCAAAATCACCAGGGCAGACTCCGCTGATTCCAAAACAGGAGGAACCGGCATCATTACCGGTATTAGCGAATTACAAAAGCACAACACAAACAAGGAATCAGATAAAAAAAACGAAAACCAGAATGATTCCATGCCGTCTGACAAAAAAGTTGAAAGCACAGCGTCAGGTGAGAAGTCATCTAAGGAACCTAGTCTCGACAGCAGCTTAAAGAAGGATCAGTCTGTCCGAGGAATTCTGAACAGGACAGAAAGGAATAAAGACACCGCAGAAAAAACATCCAAACACGAAGCTGTCACGAATAACGTAAAAGATAACCGCAAAAAAGAAGCTCAGTCTAATAAAAAAGATGCTGCTGAAAAGAAGGAAGAAGCCCCGGTCAAAAAGAAATCCCGGCTCAGAATAACAACAATCTTCAAAAACATTCCTGTAGTAAAGCTTGTCTACTACGGATTCGGCATTCTTATGGTCATGCTGCTCATATCCGGTATTTCAAGCTTCAACGCCTTCAGCAATCTGAATGAAGCATTTAATGAGGTGACGCAAACAACCACACCTCTTGTAATCAAAGCAGGAAAGCTTGAAAAGGACATCAACGTATCTCACAAAGCGCTTGTTGAGATTCTGACATCCAAAAATCCAGAAGAAATAGAAAAACTTACAGATATATACAAGATGCAAAACTCCCTGTTCAAGCAGTCAGTTGATGAATTCATTCCTCTGATTGAGAACGAAGAGAAATTCACAGAACTTCTGGCATCACTCAAGGAGCATCTTGCAAAATACGAATCATATACAGGCACGATTGCCAGGGACTACCTGGATCAGGTTCAACAGCAGAAAAAACTGAACAAGGAGATAAGTTCTTTCAGAGCTCTTGTTACGCTGTATTCGGAAGAATACAACAACGTTAAGGCAATAATGAAGGAAGAGGATGACTATGTGCATCAGCTGATGCTTGCTCCGGAGCCGTTCAAAGGAATGCTGGTAACAAGCACTGATTCAGCTCTGAGCAGTGAAAATCTTGCTCAGATAGAAGAAACGGTAAAGAAAAACAAAAATACCGTAAAAATATACATGGATAAAATCGATGAAATAAAGAGAAATCTTTCCACATTTGAAAACGATCTCGGCAGATACTACAAAAACTTCGCCGTAAGCGTGGCCGATGATTCAGGCGTTCTGGTGGAACATCTGAAACTTGTCCGGCAGAAGACAGCGTTAAAGAACAAGACTCTGAAAGCAAATGAGGAGCTGATGGCTCTGAGTGAAACAATTGCCGCCCTGTCATCGAAAAGTAACATGCAGATGAATGCTGCTGTAAACGGTGCGTATAAGATAATAACGGCAAGTTATATAAAACTGATAGTTGTAATTGTTTTCGGTGTTCTCGTTGCCGTAATGGTTGCTTATGTAGTCGGCCGAGTAATCAATATTCCGCTTACACGCATTGTAACCTCCATCAACGCACTTGCCGAGGGTGATATGACTGTGCCGGTCAAATTCCGTTCAAAAAGCGAATTCGGCTATCTCGCACAAAAAATGAACACTCTGATAGAAAATTTTGGAAATACAGTAAGCAATATCAGTAAATCAGCCATTACCCTTCAGGAGAACGCACATTCAAACAGCGAATCCATGAGCAGTACTGCGGAAAAAATTCAGATACAGAAGAATGAAACAACTCAAATCGTAAATTCCATCAATATGATGAGAGCTTCTGCTGACAATGTTGCTGAATCTGCAGAAAACTCCCTGCATCGAATAATCGAGGTAAATGATGCAGCTGAATCAGGTCGCAGGACCATGAGTGAAAATATAACAACAAATCACAATCTCTCGGATAAACTCAAGAGAACGTCTGATGCCGTCAAGCAGGTAAGCGATATGAGTGATGACATCGGATCCATAGTAGGAGTAATCAAGGATATTGCGGAACAGACGAACCTTCTGGCTCTTAACGCGGCCATAGAATCTGCACGTGCCGGTGAACACGGGCGCGGTTTTGCCGTTGTGGCAGACGAGGTTAGGAATCTTGCTCAGAAAACAGCTGTTTCCACGGACGAGGTGCAAAAACTTATCGAAACACTGCAGACGACCGTTTCCCGCTGCGTATCAACCATTCACGACTGCGAAACAGAAATGGAGCACTCAGTCATGCAGACATCGGCTGCAAATTCGTCCATAGAAGAGATAAAAGCGATTTTAACAACAATTAACGACATGGCACACCAGATAGCCAGTGCAGCTGAAGAGCAGCGCTGCACGTCTAATGAGGTTGCCAATAACGTCAACCGCATTTCAGAACTCTCGGATATAAATGCAGGAGAAATAGAAAAAGCAAAGAACTCATGCCTTGTTCTTGACAATCTTGCAACCGAGCAGAAGAAAATGGTTGAAAAGTTCAAATTCTGATTTTGAACCATACTGTTAGAATCAGTCAAAAATACCGCATCAGAATAGATTTATGCTTTGACGCGAATAAAAACGCAGAAGTCGGCTGATGCGGGTGTCGTTTCTACCTACCTTTTGTATAATCCAGATTCATCCTGCCCCGGCAGTACGGCAGAATTGCAGTCTCCCGTACCTGCTGTATTTTTCAGATATTCTAGTGTGTGGTATTATACTGTCTGGCATTGGCGAAGCTTTCATACTTCTGGGTGCTGATGAAACTATGCTACGTGTCTGAAC
Organism: Succinivibrionaceae bacterium; assembly: GCA_016284235.1. Classification (GTDB taxonomy): domain Bacteria; phylum Pseudomonadota; class Gammaproteobacteria; order Enterobacterales; family Succinivibrionaceae; genus UBA2804. The sequence continues at coordinate 52,474 of JAEEOK010000117.1, read as the reverse complement.
TGACAGCTCGGATTAAACAGCGGTTCAGCCGCTGAATTTCAATTCCGCAAAATAAATACCGGATACCGCCTAAAACAGTGAGGCTATAAGGCAAATATTTTGCGAAAAGATAATCATGCCTGAATATGTGCATGCAGACCACAGCTCAGAACACAAAGAACAGTTGAGCATGTAAGATTTGTTTTCAAAAATCCGAGACATAATTTTCCCGGTTTAAACAACGCTGCCGATTCTTTGGACAAACAGTTTTTTTGTCAGTACAGAAAGCGGCACACACCGGCTGACAAATAAACAATAAACAGAAAATCAGAAAGCGTGCAGGCATCAATTATGCGGCTATCGGAAACAATAAAAATTCATATGACAGGTGATCATAAAAATCCTACTGTCGATGCTGTGAACAAGTATATCAATACTGTAAACAGCATGGTTTCTAATGCCGTAAAGGGTTCATCCGGCAGTAAGCACACATCGACCGATGCAAAGAATAATCTGCCGTCAGCTCTGACAATACAGAGTATTCGTGGAGCAGAAAGCATCATCAGCATAAGCAGTAAAAACGTACGTCAGGACAGTGTCTCAGGCAGGAATGAAAAACCGGCAAAGTTCAAATCCGCTGTCACGATAGATGAGTCAAGAGTTCCTGTGATTAAGAGTTCATGCCGCTGTATCAGCAGCCATAGCTTCAAAATCAGAGACGGGTGACTGCTTAGCCCTGCAGTACGACCTAACAGAAATGATCAGATTAGCGGCAGGTTGCATATCCCCGGTCTTTACCTGGAATGTGACAGATTTAGATAAGTTCCAAAAGTTAAATTAACAGAAAATCATGAATTCATACCGTAAAATATTAACCGTAACCGCAATTATTGCAGGACTGATAACCAGCGGTATCAGCATAACTGATGCCCGGACTGTCAGCAGAAATCACAGTGTTTCAGCAAAACCGCACAGTACTCAGGTCCATTCACGGACAAATCAGAGTGCTCGGGGCCATTCGCGATCAAATCAGAATGTTCAGGTCCATTCACGATCAAATCAGAATACAAAGATCAAAGAAACACAGACAGTTCCGGCACCATCTCCTATCAGAACAGCCAACGGCAGTCTTGTAGGCTCCGCATGGTCACTTCCGGGAAAGCAGGATGGCGGCAGAAATCTAAACCGTCTGATGTCGCCGGCATCCACCATGAAGGTTCTTACAGCAGCAGCTGCACTTACTCAGCTAGGCAGCGGATACAGATTCAAGACCAGTATCAGAACAGACGCCAAAAATGCAAGAAAGCAGCAAAGCAACGGCATCATCGACGGTAATCTGATTATTGAATTTTCCGGAGATCCGACATTCACATCTGAAAAACTGGTAAAAATGTTCCAGAATCTGAAAGATAGCGGTGTCAGAAAAATTAAGGGCGACATCATTATAAATTCAAGCGTTTTTAAGGGATACACCAGAGGAGCCGGATGGCCATGGGAGGATCTTACTCTGTGCTTTGCCGCACCAGCCGGCGGAATAATAATTGATCACAACTGCGTAATAACAAAAGCAAATCTTAACAGGGGGGCAAGGACCTTCTCACAGCCGATGCTGACAGAGTATCAGCCTGTTAAAATAGCATTCGACGTCGAGCCGAAACCGAAACAGGATATAGCTGACGGCAGCTGTCCTCTTATTGTTGAACCGTCTATCGACAATACGTACAGAGTAACAGGATGCTTTAATGAAGAACTCAACCGCAGACGCACTTATCTGCAGAATTTCAAATTTGCCGTGCAGGATCCGAAACTCTGGGCAAAGGATATTATCCGCCTTGCCATGAGAAAAGTAGGCATTTCATATACCGGAAAAATCGATTTCTCCAGCAGACCGGTCGATGGTTTTACTGTTCTTGATACCTCGGTTTCGGCAGAACTTCCGGTCATGGTAAAGCATATGCTCAAATTTTCCGACAACCTCTATGCTGAAGCAATTGCCGCAGCCGCTGCCAGATCCTATCTGAAAAAACCGGTTACCATATACAGCGCAGCGCAGGGTGTAAAAGGCATTCTGAAAGAAAAGGCCGGTATACAGTTCGCAGGTGCGGATCTATATGACGGCAGCGGACTGTCATCATACAATCTGATCACAGTCAGCACCATGCTTCAGGTATTGAAGTACATAAAAAACAATGACAGCAGACTTCATATTCTCGATCTGCTTCCTGTTTCAGGAGAAAGCGGTACAATGCTGAAAAGAGCCAGCGTGATAAAGCCTCCTCTCAAAGGAAATATCATTGCAAAAACAGGAACCATCAGACATGTCCGAAACCTCGCAGGCTATGTAAAAACGGTAAACAACAACCTCGTACCTTTTGTTGTTTTTACCAATGACTATTCTCCTGACACGGCGGAGTACAAACTGATGAATGATGAAAATAAACTTCTTCCTCATTTTGAATATGAGCGGAATCTTCTTGAATACTTAAGAGAAGAGAAAACTCCGGTTTTCAGGCAGTAAAGCAGTTCTGTCCGGAATGCTCAGAGCAGGAATGCGGTAAAGGGTATGCAATACAGTTTCACCAGCAAAAGTTCAACCGGACGGAAAATATGCAATGCTCACGTGATATAATCAAAGGAAAGGACACAGACTCGTTTTACATAGACACGGTCATACGAAAGGTTATAAAAAATGTTTATAGATAAAGCTCATAAATTAGACAATGTATGCTACGACATAAGAGGAAGCGTACATCAGGAAGCCAGGAGACTGGAAGAGGAAGGACACCGCATTCTTAAGCTTAATATCGGAAACCTGGCGCCTTTCGGCTTTGACGCTCCGGAAGAAATAGTGAAGGATGTTATCGTCAATCTTCCGCAGAATCAGGGTTACTGTGATTCAAAGGGACTGTTCACCGCCCGCAAGGCTATTGTTCAGCACTATCAGCAGAAGGGACTCCGGGATGTGGATGTCAACGATGTCTTTATCGGCAACGGATGTTCAGAACTTATTGTTCAGTCAATGCAGGCACTTCTCAACAACGGCGATGAAATGCTTGTACCGGCACCGGACTATCCGCTGTGGACTGCTGCAGTAAACCTTGCAGGAGGCAAGGCTGTTCACTATATCTGTGACGAGCAGCAGGGATGGTTTCCTGATGTTGCCGACATCAAAAAGAAAATAACATCAAGAACCCGGGGTATCATCCTCATCAATCCTAACAATCCGACAGGAGCCGTGTACAGCACCGACATACTTCTTGAAATCATAGAGGTTGCAAGGCAGCATGATCTGATTATTTATGCAGATGAAATATATGACAAGATTCTCTATGATGATACAGCACATCGCAGTCTGTGCACACTCAGCGACGATGTTCTAACCATAACCTTCAACGGACTGTCCAAGGCATACCGTGCCTGCGGTTTCAGACAGGGCTGGATGGTGGTCAGCGGACCGAAAAACAAGGCGGCTGGATACATCAGCGGTCTGGAGCTGCTTGCCACCATGCGTCTTTGTGCCAATGTTCCATTCCAGATGGCAATTCCGACAGCTCTCGGCGGATATCAGTCAATCAATGAGCTGATAGTTCCCGGAGGAAAACTCAGAAGACAGAGAGATCTCGTTTATGATCTTTTCACGCAAATACCGGGTATCACTGCAGTAAAGCCGAAGGCCGCTCTTTATATGTTCCCGAAAATTGACATAAAGAAGTACAACATCAAGGATGACGGGAAAATGGTGCTCGATCTGCTCAGACAGGAGCATCTCCTGATTGTCCAGGGAACCGGTTTCAACTGGTCAAGACCGGATCATTTCAGAGTCACGTTTATTCCTAATGAGGAAATTCTTAAAGATGCGGCATCAAGATTTGCTCATTTTCTGAAAACCTATCATCAATAAAAGATATGAATAAGGAAAAAAGCCATTTTTTTGCACAGCTTGCCAGAATGTCTCTGATTGGCAGGTGGGCGCTGATGCGAAATGTCAGCACCGAAAATATAGCGGAGCACAGTCTCCAGGTAGCCATGATTGCCCACATGATGGCCCTCATAGAAAATAAACTGACCGGTTCAGACATTGATGCCTCAGCGGCTGCCGTTGTAGCCTTATACCATGACGCCCCGGAGGTATTTACCGGTGATCTGCCGACTCCGGTCAAATATCAGAACAGAGACATTGCCAAAGAGTACAAAAAACTCGAGATAATGGCAGAGGAAAAACTTATCGCCATGCTGCCGGAGGAGTTTAGAGATACATTCAGAGGCATAATAACAGGAAGCGGAGCCGATGAGCGCGTTATGAGGATCGTCAAGGACGCTGATACAATGTGTGCATATATAAAATGCATGACAGAAATCAAAGCCAACAATACCGAATTCTCTGCAGCATCGGAAAGGCTTCGCGCCTCTCTTGACGAAAGAGCAGCAAAATCACCTGCAATAAAATATTTTGAAGATGTTTTTCTGCCCAGTTTTTCCAAAACTCTTGACGAAATTACATTCTGATCCTGACAAAGCTTTCATATGAAAATAAATACTCTTACACCTTTCCAGTTCCGACTGGCAACATCAGTACTCCATGCCATTCTTCATGAAGATAAAAGCATAGATGAATCATATTCAATTTTCTTTCACAAGGTAAACGTCTGCAACAGGGAACAGGCTCTTATAACAAGGGTCGTAGGCGACATCATGCGTCGACTGAATTATTTTCTCAAACTTCTTGATATAAAGGTAAAACAGACAGAATCGGCGACCAACATTGATAATCTGGTACATGTATGGCACATAATCAACAATCTGCATCAGACGGAAGGTGCAAGAACACCTCCTTTGAATGTCAATGAAGTACGTGTAAGAAACAAGGATCTGAAAAAGAATAAGCCTCTGCTTGACGGCTGTCCCGAGTGGCTTGAAGTTCACGGAGATTATGAACTTGGAGAAAGATGGCCGGCAGAGCGTCATGCACTGGCAGACGCACCCAAAAGGTTCATCAGAGTAAACACTCTTAAAACAACAAAGGAAGAGCTTGTCAGAACGCTTCTGCGCTCAAATGTCAACACCAGAGATGTTGAAGGAGTACCAACCGCACTTGAAATACTGTCTGACGCATCCCTTTTTAAAATGAATGCTTTTGCCAACGGTTTTTTTGAACAACAGGATGCAGGTTCTCAGCTCATAGCACCGTTTCTTGATGTTCACCCCGGAATGAGAATAATCGACGCATGCAGCGGTGCCGGCGGTAAAACAATGCATCTTGCTGCTCTGACAAAGGGAAAGGGCACAATCATAGCCATGGATGTTGCTGAATGGAAGCTGAAAAATCTTAAGCAGAGAGCCAAGAGAGGAGGTGCATTCAACATTGAAACAAGGCTGATAGACTCCAGCAAGGTTATTAAACGCCTGCACGGCTCTGCAGATCGCGTACTGCTTGATGTTCCATGCTCGGGCCTTGGCGTACTAAAAAGAAATCCTGATATAAAATGGTCTGATACAGCATCCCGTCTGAATGCACTGTATGCCACCCAGGCGGAAATACTTGAAAATTATTCAAAGATGGTAAAAACCGGCGGGAAGCTGGTCTATTCAACCTGCTCCATAATGCCGGTTGAAAACGAGCTTCAGATAAGAAACTTTTTGAAGAATCATCCTGACGAATACAAACTGGAGGAGCAACGGACTGTCTATCCGTCTGAGACGGGATTTGACGGATTCTATATGGCCCGACTTATCAGGCTCGGATAGGCGTGATTAAAACATAAGTTGGATAAGTTTTTATCAAATTATATTTTTTATGGAACTTTTTGAAAAAAACACACTCTAAACATATGTTAGTGGAAATTTTGCTCATTGAGATTTTGTTTGTGCATTGGTTATGCCGATGCACTTTCTTTTTTTTATAGTGCAGTAAAAACCTGCTTCATGAACGGACTTCTAACAAACAGTGCCTCTATCATAAAGGATCACAAATCAAACATGGAATCCGGTGAAAGTTTTGCAGATTTGGTTCTGCTGTCTAAAGCCAAAACCGAAATAGCAGTTCTAAGAGTTGAAAATTAGCAGCAGTAGAACCGGATGACAGAGTAAGAATATCAGAAGAAGCCGTTGATCAGATAATTAAAACAAAATATAACTGCTGATGTCTGGTTATATGCCGGATAAATCGCTGGTCTCAGTCAAGACGTCTGAATATATACCCGTTCTCGCCTGTAAAGCACGATCGATTTGGAAGTTCCGGAAATATTCCCAGCACAGCGTCCTTTGAAACAACAAGAGGTATGCCTGTTCTCTCCCACACAGGTATGTTGAGTTCTGAAAAAATCTTCTTAAGACTTCTGCTGTGCTGTCTTGTATAAGGATGAAGAACTGTGCTGAAAGGATAATCAAAAGACAGGTATTCAGGCAGTTCGGCAAAACCGCAGCCAGAAGACTGCTCCAGGATCCAGTGATGCCCTCCTAATTCAAAAATGCATCCGGTTTCAACTCTGATCCGGCCTTTATAAGACTGCTCCTGCTCCCTGACGACATAGACACCGTCCCTGAACCTTCTGCATGAATAACCGTCCTCGACAAAACACGGACTGGCGTCGCACCGTGCGGGAATAATTTCATTCAGCACACTTTTTATAAGGCTGCGCGACGGATATGATCCGGTCACCCTGTGCCACAGGTACCGCAGCACATTTGCCGCCCTTGGAGCAGAAAGACTTGAAAGTTCTGAAATTCTGAGTGAGGAATCAGTGAGACGACAGGCGGAAAAATCAGATTCAGCCACCTGGGATACTATCATATCGGCTTCAGCTATATAACCGGCACTGTATCCGACCATATCAAGAAAACCTGGAAACCGCTCCTGAAGGAGAGGAATAATCCGGTGGCGGAGAAAATTACGATCATAATGCTCATCAGCATTGGAATCATCAGTAACATACGAAAGATCATGCTCCAAGGCAAATTGTTCTATGTCAGAACGGCTGATTTTAAGCATTGGACGGAAAAGTCTGCCTCCAGCAAAATCTCTTACGGTCTGCATGGAGGCAAGTCCTGGAAGTCCGGAACCTCTTTTCAGCGCCAGCATAAATGTTTCTGCCTGATCATTGGCATGATGAGCAGTAAAAAGAACAGATTCTGATCCTCTCATATGCCTGCCAAGAACCTCATATCTTGCTCTGCGTGCGGCTGCCTCCACGCCGTCTCCATTTGAATAATCAAGTTTTACCCTTTCACAGGTGAAAGGTATGCCAAGAGAGGCGGCATATGATGAACAGAACTGTGCCCACTCATCGGCATGAGAACTGATACCGTGATGAACATACACAGCCTCGAGCATGAAGTCATCAGAAAAGAGAGATTTTAAATGCGTAAGAAGCCAGGCAAGAACCACAGAATCAGCACCGCCGGACAATGCAATAACACCATGGCGCGGAGCAGGATCAAGATACAAAAAAGCCTCTCTGAAACGCTGCTCAAGAGAGACTGTGCATGATGAAGGTTTCATTGATTATCAGCAGTAACCGTAGGACATCAGACGATTAAATCTATGCTCCAGCAGTTCATCTGCAGACAAAGCTGACAATTCATCCAGATCGGCAAGGATGCGTACCTTAAGATTTTCCGCCGCTTTATCGTAATCGCGGTGAGCACCTCCAAGAGGCTCCTCAACCACATTATCGATGAGTTTAAGAGAAAGGAGTTTGTCAGCTGTAATATTCATGGCTTCAGCCGCCGTTGATGCCTTGTCGGCACTCTTCCAGAGAATGGAAGCACAACCTTCAGGAGAAATAACCGAGTATGTGGAATACTGCATCATATTCACTCTGTCACCAACGCCTATGGCGAGAGCTCCGCCGGATCCTCCTTCACCGATAACCGTACAGACAACAGGAACTTTCAATGCACTCATTATCTTCAGATTTTTAGCTATTGCCTCAGCCTGACCGCGCTCTTCGGCTCCGACTCCGGGATATGCACCCGGGGTATCAATAAATGTAAAGATCGGCATATGAAAACGTTCAGCAAGACGCATCAGGCGGAGAGCCTTGCGGTAACCCTCAGGGCGAGGCATTCCGAAGTTGCGTTTGATTTTTTCCTGGGTATCCCTGCCCTTCTGATGGCCTATAACCATACATGGTTTGCCGTCAATTCTTGCAGTACCGCCAACAATAGCCTGATCATCAGAGAAATTACGATCTCCGCAGAGTTCGTCAAATTCAGTAAATATACGACTTATATAATCCAGAGAATACGGACGCATAGGATGACGCGACAATCGGGAAATCTGCCATGCTCCCAGATTTGAAAATACTTCCTTAGTAAGCTTATCCGTTGCATGCTCAAGAGAACTTATGGTTTTTGACAGATCGACTTCACCGCCGTTGGACTCGCTTACCCTTTTGAGTTCATTGGTCTGCGCAATCAGCTCAGCAATTTTCTGTTCGAAATCCAAGAAATTTAAATCCATAACTCATCCTAATAAAAACTACACTACTAAGCATCGCTTTCTGTAACAGCGATACGTAAATTTACGGTATTATAGCAAAAAAACATAATTATTTTTTACATATTACCCCTCAATGCATCCTAAAAAGATTAAGCATACAGAGAAGATCACAAAATAAAACATCACAGCAGCTGGGATACCATGAACCTGCTTTATTTACAACAAAACTGAGATAAAGCAGTTCATATATTTTTCATTCAGCATCCGTCAAATGTCGATCTTAAAACTTCCTCACCGTTTTTGTTTTCATATTCAATTCTGATTTTATCCACATACTTCAGAGCCAGTTTGTCACGACCCCTGCATACCGAGTTTCTGAGTTCGGATTCTGACAGCTGACTGCCTCTGAGCTTTAATATCGCATCTGTGCCGGCATAAATCCTAAGCCTTGCATATACCGCATTTTCTCCGTCAGCTCCGGCGGAAACTATCCTTACCTTAGAGCCTCCGTAACTGATTTTGCTCAGCTTGCCGGCGACAGCGTGTCCGAGAACATTGAGCGCATCCTCCCTTCTGTTTGTCCTATTATCATAATGTCCCATGGCATAATGAAGAACTCTTGTAACAAGAATCAGAGACATTATAAGCAAGGCAACAGTGTAAGTCTTTCTCAAACCGGGCACTTCTCACTCCTTTAAAATTCAACGCTTATCTGATCCTTTCCTACAAGTGTCTGAAGATCAATAAGCAGTTCGTCACTCGGTCTTACCCTAAATGCCTTGTCAGGATCAAGCACAATGCAGCCCTTGCCGGTCTTGTAGCAGAGTTTTACGGGAAGCTCGTTTTCAGATCGGTACTGCTCCAGGAGACCCATAAGCTGATATATAAACTTATCGCTGCACTGTTCCTCTCTAACGGTAACCAGTATGCACGCGGCATTTTCATTACGGGCTGATGTCAGGGAAATAACATCATCTGCAATCAGATTTATCGGCAGATCCTCTGAATTTTCATCCTGGGCCGATCTGTAATCCGGTTTCACAGAGCCCCTGATGAACAAAACGGTATCCTGCTGGATGTACTCCTCACATTTTTCGACCGTACGGGCAAAAGCAAGCACAGTAATATCACCAGTTCCGTCATCAAGAAGAATGGTGGCCATTCTTGTACCCTTTTTAGTGGTAATCCACCTGACCTCATGTGCATAACCGATAACCGTCACCTGACTGTCATTGCCGCCGGTGTGTCCGGATACCGGCGTAAGATCCTTGATCTTGGTTGCGCCGTAGTGGGATATTTCGCTGCGGTACTGGTTAATCGGATGACCGGTCAGGTAAAGTCCGAGGTAATGCTTTTCCTTGGTCAGCCATGCAATATCAGGTAGTTCAGGTTTATCAGCATAAGTCGGACGGTAAGGATCAACTGATTTACCGGTGCTGAACAAATCGAACTGCCCCTCCATTTCATCAGCATTCCTGTCATTTGCATATTTTATAGCCACATCAAGAGATTCCAGAATGGCATTTCTGTGCGGTCCAATACTGTCGAAAGCTCCGACCCAGGTAAGCGTTTCAAGCGAGTTTCTGCTGAATTTTTTCAAATCAACACGACAGCAGAAATCAAAAATATCTTTATACGGTCCGTCCTTGCGGTGGCTGACAATTTCTTCCACCGCTCCCTCTCCGATTCCTGATATACCGCAAAGACCGTAAATCACGGCTCCATCATCACTCGCAATAAAATCATACTGACACAGATTAACATCAGGAGGACAGATCCTAATTCCGAGTCTTCTCAGTTCGGCAACATAGGCAACTATTTTATCCTTGCTGTCCTTGTCACCGGTCATCAGAGCGGCAAGATAGTCAGCCGGATAATGAACCTTCATCCATAATGTCTGATATGCCACCAGTGCATAGGCGGCGCTGTGGGATTTGTTAAATCCGTAGCCGGCAAACTTTTCAACAATATCATAAATCTTACCGGCAATAGATGCGTCCCGCCCGAGCTTAACAGCACCTTCCACAAAGATATTGCGGTTACGTATCATTTCCTCCTGGATCTTCTTACCCATGGCGCGCCGGAGAAGATCCGCTTCGCCGAGCGTATATCCGGAAAGAGCCTGAGCAAGCTGCATAACCTGCTCCTGATATACAACCACACCGTAGGTTGACTCAAGAATAGGCTTCAGACACTCGTGCTGGTACTCGGGCATCGGATAAGAAACCTCCTCTCTTCCGTGCTTGCGGTTGATATAGTTATCAACCATACCGGATTCCAAAGGTCCCGGTCTGAACAGCGCCACAAGAGCAATCATATCGTCAAAGCGGTCCGGCTTGAGCTTTGAGATCAGATCCCGCATTCCTCTTGATTCAAGCTGGAACACTCCGGTTGTTTCACAGGACATGAGAACCTCGTAACACTGCTTGTCATCAAGGGGTATGGTATCTATATCAACCGGATCCCTGCCCTGACGCTTCATGCGCTCATTGATTCTGTCCAGTGCAGTCTTAATCAGTGTAATAGTCTTAAGTCCGAGAAAGTCAAATTTGATAAGGCCGGCATCTTCAATGTCGTGCTTGTCGTACTGGGTTACCGGGTTGTTATCCGTATCAAGAGCGATTGGAGAATAATCGACAATGGTCGAAGGAGATATAACCACACCTCCGGCATGCTTGCCGGTACTCTTGGTAACGCCCTCAAGCTTACGGGCAATGTCAATAACCTCCTTTACCTCGGGCTCGCTTTCATAACGGTTTTTAAGAAGCTCAACATCCTCCGGATGCTTGGTATTCTTTTCAACATCAAAAGCATCATTTATCTTGGTTCCGGGAGCGGCCGGGATAAGTTTGGCCAGCTGATCGCCAAAGGTGTACGACATGTTAAGTGTTCTTGCCACATCCTTTATCGCAGCCTTGGCCGCCATTGTTCCAAAGGTAATAATCTGCGACACAGCATCATGACCATACAGATCCGCGACATGCTGAATAACCTCTCCGCGCCGATCCTTGCAGATGTCTATATCAAAATCAGGCATGGAAACTCGCTCAGGATTCAGAAATCTTTCAAAAAGAAGAGCAAAATCAAGAGGGTTGAGATCAGTAATCTTAATGGAGTAGGCAACAAGAGAGCCGGCACCGGAGCCTCTTCCAGGACCGATAGGAATACCGTGAGACTTGGCCCACTGTATAAACTCCATCACTATAAGGAAATATCCCGGGAAATCCATTCCGATAACAACGCCGAGTTCCATATAAAGGCGCTCATAATACTTCGGACGCTCATCACTGCGTTTTGCCTCATCAGGAAACAGCACGGCAAGACGCTTCTCAAGACCTGTCTCAGACTGCCAGATCAAATAGCAGCACAGCCGCATTTTATCCTCAAGCTCTGCGAGTTTTTCCTCTGAAAACTTGGTAAAATCCACCAGTTCGCGATTCTGTTTTTTTGCAGCCTTGGCATCATACTCTGTCCAGATTCCAAGAACACGCTTACGCATATCATCAGTAGGCACAAAATCCTTCGGTACAGGGAAACGCGGAAGATGAGGCGTGCCGAGAGGAATATACACATTGCAGCGTTTGGCTATCTCCACAGAATTTTCAAGAGCTTCCGGAATATCACTGAAAAGCTGACACATCTGCTCCTGTGTCTTCAGATACTGTTCCTTTGAATAAAGCTTCGGTCTGCGGGGATCTGCCATTGTGAATTTCATCTGGCTGGCTACTCTTACCTCATGGTAAAAAAAGTCCTCCTCCTCCATGAACACAACATCATTAGTTGCTACCACCGGAAGATCATGCTTCTGCGCCAGATCTACGGCCAGACGATTGTACTGCTCCTCGTTTTCCCGATCAGTACGGGTAAGTTCAAGATAAAAACGATCCGGGAACCATTTTTTGTAAAATTCCAGAAGTTCCTCTGCTATGTCATCTCTGCCCTTAAGAAGATATTTTCCAAGAGCTCCGACTCTTCCTCCGGACAGAACAATAATATCATCTGCATATGCCGAAGTATCATGGCTGTTTCGTTCAGTAAACCACGACAGATCAATTGTAGGCATTTCTGTTCCGTTGCACGGCTGCTTGCCGCGGCGGTGCCCCCTCGATATAATCTCGCAGATGTTATGATATCCGTTCTCATTCATGGCATACAGCGTCAGAAGAGTTGCCTCATGCTCGGCATATTCATCACTGACATTTACATCAACCGCGGCAATAGGTTTAACACCTCCCGGAAACTTCTCCTTGTTACCGTTAGATGCCTGTGCATAAAGACGCACAAGACCGCAAACATTCATGCGATCAGTTATGGCTAAAGCCGGCCAGTGATTCAATGACGCGTACTTACAATATGTCTCCACATGCTGAAGACCGTCATCCAGAGAAAAATCCGTATGGATTCTCAGATGAACAAACTTAAGCTTCTTTTTCTCTGCAATCCCTTTTTCTTCACTCATAACTTCTCCATTTCTGTCAGAATACTGCGAACCGGACCATAACTCTTCCGGTAAAGTTCATTTATACCGTATTTCTTTATTGCCTCCAGATGAGCGGCTGTCGGATATCCCTTATGCCTGTCATATCCGTACTGCGGATACTTTTCCGCCAGCAGATCCATCTCCCTGTCGCGTGTAACCTTGGCAATTATTGATGCTGCACTGATCTCGGGAACAAGAAGATCCCCTTTTACAACAGCCGTAGCGGGACAGTATAAATCAGGAACGCGGTTGCCGTCTACAAGCACATAGTCAGGCTTTAAAGAAAGCGCCTCCACAGCCCTTTTCATTGCAAGCATGGTTGCATGAAGAATATTAAGTTCGTCAATTTCAGCAGGAGACGCCCGACCCACAGCCCAGGCTTTTGCATGAGCAACAATCTCTGCATAAACAGCTTCGCGCTTTTTAGCCGAGAGTTTTTTTGAATCAGTCAGGTTTTCTATTCTGTGTGCAGGATCCAGGATAACCGCTGCCGTCACCACATCACCGACCAGCGGTCCGCGGCCGACCTCATCCACTCCGCATACAAGTGACAAGCGGGGATCAACAGGATATACAAAACTCATAGCTTCATCCGTAAAATTTGAAAAGATCACCCGGGATCCATTATTAAAAACCGGGACAGGGACTAATCAGCGGCAAAAGAAGGCCGTTGATTAGAGATACATCAGAATTAAGCAGGAATGACTCCGCCGGATCACCGGACGGGACTTCCTGTCAAAAAATCGAAATACATGCAAAACACATGTACTTCAGAAAAAAAACTGCATGCACAATCAAAAAAATGATATATACATGAAGAATATATTCTCAGGCACCGTCAGAGTTGATAACACTGATACACACTTCAGCAGCCAGCTCATCGGCATTTTTAATCAGCTGAACGTGAGCTTTTCTAAAATCCTCCAGCAGCTCCTGATTATCGGACTTGAGGATCCTGCTGACAGCCGCTGCCAGTTTTTCCGGCGTACAGTCATCCTGAAGAAGTTCTGGCACAGGTTTTCGATCAATCAGCAGATTAGGAAGAGACACCACGTCAATCTTTATAAGGCGGCGGGCAATCATCTCAGCGATCTTTGAAAGTTTATAGGCGACAACCATCGGTCTGCCGATAAGCATGGCCTCAAGAGTGGCTGTTCCGGATGAAAGAAGAACAGCATCGGCTGCAGACATCACTTCACGTGAATGTCCCACAAATGTTGTAATATCCAATCCTTCGCCGTATTTTTTTACATACTCGCTGAACATATCTTTCAGCTGAGAATTAACCATGGGAACAATCAGCTTTAAATTGATAAAATCCTTCTTCAAGATCTGACATGCCTTGAGAAAAACCGGGGAAAGAGCCCTGATCTCACCGGTGCGGCTGCCTGGCAGAACTGCAAGATATAAACTCTTTTCATTCAGATTAAGCATCCTGCGGGACATGTTTCTGTCCGTATCGAGCGGGATCAGATCCGCCATCGTATGCCCTACAAATGTAGCCGGCACCTCATACTCATCATAGAAGCGCTTCTCAAAAGGAAGCAGACACAGTACATGATCCACAGCCCTTTTGATTTTATAAACTCTGTTCTGACGCCATGCCCACACCGACGGACTGACATAATGAACCGTTTTGATTCCGGCGGCATGAAGACTCTCTTCTACCGAAAGATTGAAATCAGGAGCATCGATTCCAATAAACAGATCTATCTGCTCCTCCTTCATATTTTTGATTATTTCTCTGCGGAGTTTAAGAATTCTGCCTAATTTTCTGATAACCTCCAGTCCCATAACAGAAAGTTCATCAACAGGATACCAGACATTAAGACCGGCGGCTCTCATTCTCGGACCGCCTATTCCGACAAAGGAAACATTAGGAAGTCTGCGACGTATTTCGGTAATAAGACCGGCACCCAGATTATCTCCGGAAACCTCGCCGGCAACAATGCCTATCAGCAGTGGCTTGGACATATTATCTGATTATTCCTCTCTGCGTAGCATTAAGGAAATCCACCATCACCAGAAGACAAGGTTCCTGCTCAGCAAGCTTTGAAATCTCTTTTCTTGCATCCTCCAGAGAAAGATTCTGACGATACAGGATCTTGTATGCATGTCTGATGCTCTCAATCTGCTGAGATGAAAAGCCCCGGCGCTTGAGACCTTCGGAATTAATACCAACCGGCTTGGCATAGTGATCCGCAGCCATAACAAAAGGAGGACAGTCTTTGTTAAGACCGGCACATCCGGCTATAAACGCATGATCACCCACACGGCCGTGCTGATGAATCGCAGTCAGTCCGCCGAATATTACATAGTTACCAATATGAACATGTCCGGCAAGAGTTGCATTATTTGCAAATATACAGTCATTGCCTATAACACAGTCATGGGCTACATGAGAATTGATCATGAAAAGATTGCGTGAGCCGATTTTGGTCAAACCCTGATCCTGAACAGTTCCCCGATGAACAGAACAGTGTTCGCGAAATACATTGTCATCACCGATTTCAAGACTGGTTTCCTCTCCGGCGTACTTTTTATCCTGGCAGTCCTCTCCGATCGAAGCAAACTGATAGACAATATTGCGGCATCCCATTTTTGTCGGGCCCTTCAGCACAACATGGGACATAATTTTAGTTCCGGCTCCTATTTCAACATTATCACCAATCAGAGTGTACGGACCGACTTCAACACCCGGACCAACAACCACATTGCGACCGATAATGGCCGTCTCATGTACAACAGCTGAACTGTCTATCTTTGCTGTACTGTCTATCATAACTTTCTTTCCTATCAGGCCTTTCTTTTTGCACACATAAGTTCAGCTGTGCATACAACCTCTCCGTTTACAGAAGCCGTGCCGCTAAATTTGGCAACGCCCCTAACCTCACGGATAAGAACAACATCAAGAACAAGCTGATCACCCGGGAATACCGGACGCTTGAACCTGGCATTATCAATGGCGGCAAAATAGTAAAGTTCGTCATCCTTGGGCTTTCCTACAGCCTTGAAGGAAAGGATGCCTGTTGCCTGAGCCAGGGCCTCAAGTATAAGGACACCAGGAAATACAGGCTTGCCAGGAAAATGTCCCTGGAAGAAAGGTTCATTAACAGTAACATTTTTAATCGCCTTTAAAACCTTCTTCTCGTCATTGTAGGTATAATCAACCACCTTATCCACAAGGAGGAACGGATAGCGATGAGGAAGCAACTCCTGAATTTCTCTAACATTCAGAGGATGCTGCTCTTCTTTAACTTCTTCAGTACTCAATTTAAAATCCTTCTGTTTATTAAAAACATATATTCAAATAGTTAAAAATTACTTCAAATCAAAATGATCATATTGCCGTATTATATCATTTTTTTTCTGTCTGAAAAAAAAGGCATCTGATCGATGCGGCAATTTCGAAAATCTCTTTTTTACGAATTTCAGTAATGAGATGTACATCACTTTATCCGCATGCATATCATCAGAGTTATTATCATTTCGAGTCAGTATCCTGATACGCCGGACTAAAAAAAGGCGGTATGGTTAAATATCTTCATCCAGATTCAGCTGTTTACCATCAAGACAGGCACCGATAAGTTTTTCCCCGTCATAACTGAGCTTCAGGGAGAAAAAATCCTTTCTTTCATCCAGCAGTTTAAGAAAAATTCTGTCACCTTCCCAGACTGCGGGGCTCCGGAGCAGCTGCTCCTTATCAACCCATGTGAGTACGCCCTCGCTGCAGTCCTGTGCAATTTCTCCTTCGTACTCCGTGGCGGAGAACAGAAACATATAAACGCAGCCGAACTTGTTTGAGTCGAAGGTTATAAAACCCCGCATTCTCATATCCTTAAGAGTTATGTTGCATTCCTCGTGCATTTCCCTGGACATGCACTCCTCCGGGGATTCTCCTTTTTCAAAATGACCGCCGATGCCTATCAGTTTATCCTTATTGATATCATTCTCCTTCTTCACACGGTGAATGAGGAGATACTGTCCGTTTCTCTCAAGATAGCAGACTGTGGTCATGTTCTTTTCGTCATGCTGAGAATCTGTTTTCTCCGCTTCGGAATTTATTTTGGATGACTTATTATCAGTCACGGGAAACTCCTGTATTCTACGAAATACGCCTTATAAAAACAATCATTTTGTTATTAGTTAATAATTATACAAATAATCCAGTATAAATGTATTATTTATGTCACATATTTGGATATAATTATGAATCAATATCAATTACAGTTCTGTATCAGATGAAACTTATTACAATTTCACGCCTTGATAATGACATCTTATCTTTTATGTTTCAAACAACCAGGTTTAATTAAAACTCAGCCGGGATCCGCAGCAAGAGGAAAGCAGAAGCATTACCGGCTGGCACAATGCTGGATTTTTACAGAAGGATCAAAAAAGGACCGGACGAACCGATCCTGAAAAAAGCAACAGATTATAACTCAATCCTTTTTCTGATCATTCAAGGCTTCTACAATTTTCTGAGCCTTGCGGGCGGTCTTGTATACTTCGTCAAGCATAGGAAGGCATGCCATTACCTTCCGCCATTTATGATCAGTCATTTCCGGAACACCGGACGAGTAGGTGCCTGGTTTGGTTATGCTGCGCATTACGGAAGTTGCACCGGCAACAGTTGTTCCGTCACATATACTGATGTGACCGTTAAACACACTGCGTCCGCCTATAATGCAGTAACGTCCTATGGATGTGGATCCGGCAACAACCGCCGCGCCGGCCATGGCTGATCCTGATCCGATCCGAACGTTGTGAGCAACCTGGCAGAGATTATCAATAATCACATTATCCTCAATCACTGTATTATCTATCGCACCTCGATCAATACAGGTATTTGCTCCGATTTCAACATGATTACCGATTATCACGCTGCCCAGCTGAGGGATCTTTATCCATCTGCCCTTGTCGTTTGCGTAACCGAAACCGTCTGATCCGATAACAGCACCAGACTGAAGCAGACAGTCTGTACCGATTTTGACATTATGATACACACTGCAGTTGGACCATAACCTGGTACGCGCACCTATAACAGCATTGCAGCCGATATAGCAGTTCGGACCTATTACCGCATCATCCCCTATCTGTGCACCTGAATCGATAACAGCATTTGCACCGACAGAAACACCGCTGCCGATTTTCGCATCTTCTGCAATAACCGCGGACGGATGGATCCCAGCCTTCTGTTTCGGAGTAGTATCAAGCATCTGAGCTACTAAAGCGAAACCGACATAAGGATCATTCATTACCAGCGCTGATGTTTTACAGTGTTCAAGATCAGACTCTCTGATAATTACAGCACTTGCCCCGGTAGAAGAAAGATCAGCCCTGTACTTTGCATCATTAAGAAAACTGATATCTCCCTGGCCTGCTGTACTCAGATTGGCAACTCTGCTAATCTGAACTGAAGGATCACCATGAAGTTGAGCTTTAAGACGCTCTGCGATTTCACCTAAGGTATATGCCATAATTAGTTGCTCTTGCTGACCATCTGGATAACTTCTTTGGAAATATCAATAGAATCGTTGGCATAAACAACAGCTGCAACACCATTGATAACAAGATCATATCCCCTCTGCTTTGCAATCTTCTCAACAGCGGTGGCAATCTTTTCCATAATCTTTGCTTCCTCTTCAGCTACACGTCGGCGCTGATCCTCCATCAGAGCCTGTCCCTTCATCTGAAGCTGTGACTGGAGCTCCTGAGCCTTGCGCTGTGTGCTGATCTGCTCCTGCTCCTTCATGTAGGCACCGTTCTTCTTTAATTTTTCAACAAGAGCGGTGTACTGATCATTAAGCTTCTTGAGTTCAGCCTGGCGACCTGAAAATTCTGATTCAAGTTTTTTCTTTACCTGAGCTGACTGCGGAATCTCCTTCAGAATCTGCGGCAGATTGATTACTGCAACAGAGGTTGGATTAGCAGCCTGAGCTGCGGATCCTGCAACGAGAGCGAAACTTAAAGCAAGACCTGTCAATAATTTTTTCATTTTTTAACCTCAATATATAATTAGAATGTTTGTCCAATACTGAAAGAAAATACCTCGGTATCATCTCCGACACGCTCCTTGACCGGACGTGCAAAGGAAATGGCAATCGGACCTACCGGTGACATCCACTGAAGCGTCACACCGACGGAGCTGCGATAGCGCCAAGGATCCTTCATATCATAAATCTTGTTGCAGTGAGCCATGCAGTGATCAAAACGTCCCGGATCATAGGTGGTATCAAAGACATTACCCATATCAAAGAAAATTGAAGTACGAAGCTGATCGGCATACTCCTCACTCACAAACGGAGTAGGAACAATCAGCTCTGCTGTAAGTGCCCACATTGCATTGCCGCCGATGGAATTTGAAGTTCCCACCTCAGACATCGTGCCTGCATAAGGGAACGAATATATGGCCTTAGGACCGACAGAGTTGTTTTTAAAACCTCTCAGCCAAGGACCGCCGCCGGCATAGAAATTCTGGAAGAACGGAAGAACCTGGTTGTAACCCCTGACCTTGCCGTAACCGTTGCCGTAGCCTACAGTTCCCCTTAAATTAAAACTGTAGTCATGCTGACGCGTAAGCGGCCAGAATTTGGAAACGTCAAACGTAGCCTTGTAGTACTGAATGTCGGATCCGGGTATGGCAACCTTAATCCAGAATTCCTCCCTGTCGCCGTCCATCGGGAAAATACCCTTATCCAGATTATTGCGGGTCCAGTCAAAGCTTAAGGCATAGGTATTGATCTTCAGACGATTATCTTTATCAGTATACGGCTCATAGATATTCCAGAACTTCTGTATCTGAGCATACGACTGAACCTGAGAAATCAGACTGCGCTCCACATTAATGCCGTACTCGAGAAAATTCAGTTCATTAACCGGATAACCGGCTCTGAGTTCAGCACCTATGGTACGGTTCTCATAGTTGATAAGATCATCCTCACCGGCGCGATAGTCATCATAGTACACCTTTCCGGTCAGACTTATGCCGTCAAGTGTGAAATAAGGATCCTTCAGAGACAGGGAATACTTGCGGTGCGCCTTGGCCCAGCTCCATTCAATTTCACCCCTGAGACCGTAACCCAGCATATTATCCTGCGCCAGCTTGGCACCGAATGAAATACCCGAGACCGTACCGTAACTTACGGTTCCAGATATGGAGTTAACCTGACGCTCCTTTACTTTAACTTCAAGATCCACCATATCCTCTGATCCAGGGATCTTGACAGTGTTTATATCCACCTTTTCAAAAAATCCGAGCCGTCCCAGACGTTTCTTTGACTGCTCAACCTTTTCATTTGAAAGCCATGAACCCTCAAACTGACGAAGTTCCCGGCGGACAACCACATCCTTTGTAACCTTGTTTCCGGAAATCCTGATTTCATTAACCGATACCCGCGGTCCCGGAGTCACAAACATGTTAAGGACGACTTCCTTCTTCTCATCATCAATCTTCGGATAGGTAACAACCTGTGCGTCTGAATAACCGAACTTTCCCACAAAATTCGAAATCATCTGCTCGTTGTTTGTTGTCACCTGCTTGGAATAAACATCGCCCGGAACAATGGTGACCAGATTCTTGATTTCATCGTCACGCTTAATAAGATCGCCTGAAACATTCACTGCCTTGACCGTATACTGATCGCCCTCGTGAATGTTAAGAGTCACATACACGCCCTTCTTGTCTGGAGTGATGGAGACATCAGTATTTTTGATGTCAAAGCGGATATATCCGCGATTGAGATAAAACGATTTAAGCTTCTCGAGATCACCCTCAAGCTTAGTTTTGCTGTACTTGTCGGAAGAGAAGAAATCCCACCACGGAGAATCATCATCAAGTTCAAGAACAGACAGAATCTTCTTCTCGGTAAAAACCTTGTTGCCGATGATATTGAGCTGCTTGATACGGGAAGACTTGCCCTCAGCGAACTGAATGCGAAGCTTTACGCGGTTGCGCGGCAAATCTGTAACAAGGACCTTGACCACTGCCTGATACTTGCCGTTGGTGTGATAATATTCAGTAAGCCCCATTTCAACCTCAGTCAGCTTTGCTCTGTTCAGAGGTTCGCCGACACGAATACCGAGATCGTTTATTATAGGCTCAATCTTGTCTTCCTTGATATCATCATTTCCGGCATATTCTATACTTGAAATCGTCGGACGCTCCTTGACTTTGATTGCCAGGGTTCCGTCACTTCTCAATTCGGCATCGACATCATCAAAATTGCCTGTTGCATAGAGTTTCTTGATTACCTCGGCCACTTCCCTGTCACCGACCCTGTCGCCGACACCGACCGGTATATTAAGAAGAACCGCTCCCAGCGAGACTCTCTGAAGCCCTTCAAGCTTTATATCCCTGATCTCAGCTGCCACAGCAGACATTCCCATTGCCAGAGCAAGCAGCCCGATACCTAATCTTTTCATAAAATCACCTGCGACCGTATTTTCAACATCAGCATGTCGAAGAAAAGTCGTATAAAAATATCTCAATCAAACAAAAAAATAAACAGCTGATTCCTGTCGGAATCAGTCAAAAACAATATCGTTGTAAACAGCAAGCGTCATTATTAATAATAACACAAATATACCCAAATACATGAGACCCAGCATTACTTTATCCGGCAGCCTGCGTCCTGTCAAAGCCTCAACGGTATAAAACATAATGTGTCCGCCGTCAAGAACAGGAAGCGGAATAAGGTTCATTATACCCAGGTTTATACTGATCAGAGCCATAAAACCTATAAAATACTCAATTCCTATCGATGCTGTTATTCCGGCTGATTTTGCTATTGCAATAGGTCCGCTTATGTTCTCCACCGGAATTGATCCGTTTACAAGCTTGCCTATTGTAACAACTGTCATCTTACATACGGAAATCATCTTATCGACAGATTTAAAAACAGCTTCACCCAGGCCGTACTTGCGGATAAAACGTGTTCCGTCCTCCAGAGGCTCAACCATAACCTGGACTCCAATCTGCCCCTTGGGACTCTCCGGCTCTCCGACGCGGCCCAGCGTCACACTGAAAAATTTCCTCTCCGAAGGATAATCGGCATAATTAATCTCCTCATTACCATCCAGAATCCCGGATGGAATATCAGATCTTAAAACCCCAACAGTAACCGTCTGTCCAGGTCTTGCTGCAATATATGATGAAAAATCAAACCATGACTCGACACTGCGGCCGTCAATGCTCTCTACCTCATCACCCTTCTTTAATCCGGCTTTTTCAGCAGGAGAATCCTTCAGCACCGCACCGATGCGGCGGGTTATATTGTAAAACTTCGGAGAAAATCCCAGAGGCTGAAAAATGTTTCCGCCCTGATCCCTGTGAATACTCCAGTCTGCAAGATCAAGACGCTTTTCTGATACATTGCCTGCCCGATCCCTAACTGTAAGACGGACCGAATCGTCTCCAACGTGCTGAATGAGTTCATATAATGCATCCTCCCAGTCAATCACATCCTTGTCATCAACTCTGAGGATAAGATCATCATTGCGCAGTCCCGCCTGCCATGCCTGTGATTCCGCTGTAATACCGGTAACATACGGCTTGACAGCCGCTACGCCGATAACAAACATGGCATAATACAGAAAAAAGGCCAGAATGATATTGAACACCGGACCTGCGGCAACAATCGCAAGTCTTTTCCACACATTCTGCGAGGTAAACTCGTGTTCGACCTCGTCATCAGAAACTTCCCCCTCACGCCGGTCAAGCATTTTGACATATCCGCCAAGCGGAATAAGAGAAAGTGCGTACTCACAGCCGTCTCTTCCCTTATGCGCAAAAATAACCTTTCCAAAGCCGAGAGAAAATCTCAGAACCTTGACACCGCAGATTCTTGCAACAATAAAATGTCCAAACTCATGAAAACCCACAAGTACAATAATAGCGATCAGAAAAAATAAACAGTTTCTGAAAAAATCCATCTGTCAGTTATGTCCTATAAGAGTGCCGTGGCAGTTTCTCTGGCTTTTTTATCAAGCTCAAGAACAGAATCCACGTCGGAAATAGTATCACCGCAATGACGATCCACCGCCTTACTGCATATTTCATAAATACGAGGGTAGGAAATGGAATGATTAAGAAATGCCGATACAGCAATTTCGTTGGCGGCATTGAGAGCAGTAGTAGCAGCCTGTCCTGACCAGCACGCGTCAATTGACAGTTTAAGACAAGGGTAGCGATTGTAATCCGGTTCAAAGAACGACAGACCGGAAAGAGAGCAAAAATCCAGTGCTCCAACACCGGACTCAACCCTGTCAGGGTATGCCATAACTCTGGCAATAGGTGTACGCATATCAGGATTGCCAAGCTGGGCAATGACTGATCCGTCAACATACTGAACCATGGAATGAATAACGGACTGAGGATGAATCACCACCTGAATATCCTCGTTGTTCAGATTGAAAAGCCACTTTGCCTCGATGAATTCAAAACCTTTGTTCATCATGGTTGACGAATCAACAGATATTTTGCTGCCCATACTCCAGGTAGGATGAGCTACAGCCTCCTCGGGAGTCACAAACGGCATGCGTTCAAGAGGAAGCTGCCGGAACGGTCCTCCTGATCCGGTAAGCAGAATACGGGATACTCCGGCATCCTTCATATGGCAGAAACCGAGCCGCTCCTGCTCTGTCTGGGGAAGAGACTGGAAAATAGCATTGTGCTCGCTGTCCACCGGCAGGATCCGCGATCCGCTCTTTCTGAGAGCCTCTATAAACAGATGGCCGGTCATGACAAGAGACTCCTTGTTGGCAAGGTAAAGTTTCTTTCCGGATTTTACTGCGGCAAGAGCCGGTACAAGACCTGCGGCGCCAACAATTGCAGCCATGACAGAATCACAGGACTCATGGGATGCAATAAAGGACAGCTGCTCATATCCGCTGAGAACCGCAGTATCAGAATTTTCCGCCTTCAGAAGCTCTCTGAGCTTCTCCGCACCGCTTTTATCGCTGAGAACGGCAAAATCAGGTTTGAATTCCATAACATCGGAAAACATCTGATCCGCATTTCCTCCGGCACCGAGAGCAAACACCCTGAAGCGATCAGGATTTCTGCGGATAACGTCAAGAGTGCTTCGTCCGATAGAACCAGTGGAACCCAGAACTGTAATATTCTCCATGACTGTTAAACCCTTGCAAATAGATACATGATCAGCGAAAAGACCGGCAGTGCAGACGTAAGGCTGTCAACTCTGTCCAGTACTCCGCCGTGTCCGGGAAGAAGATTGCTTGAGTCCTTGATCCCCAGAGCCCTCTTGAACATACTTTCAGCAAGATCGCCAAGCACGGAGGCCGAAACGGCAAGTACAACAGCAACACCGAGCGAGAGGGCACTGTAGTGATCCATAATGAAGGTCATACCGAAAGCCACCGCCAGGGCAAGCGCAACACCGCCGGCAAGTCCCTCAACCGTCTTGTTCGGACTTACCGCCGGACTCAAATGATGTTTTCCGAAAGCCCGGCCTGTAAAATACGCTCCGCTGTCAGCACACCACGCAAGAAGCATGACAAAAAACAGATTTGATGAACCTTTCTCAAAAGGAAGAATCCCTGCCGGCGACATTTCATGCAGAAACAGAAGAGACCAGAAAAAAGGAAGCAGAACAACCAGACCGAAAAGAGAATTGAGCAGCGGTGATTTGACCAGTGCAATATCCGAAGGATATTTAATAACCAGAAAGAAAGCAATAACCCACCAGGCTGCCCCCATTCCAATCAGTCCCACCGAAACAGGAGAAGATCCAACCTGTGATGCAAACGAAGGATCAAAGGGATTCAGCAAAAAGCAGCTGACTGCCGCTAGAAGCATAACCGGAGCTACATATACAGCAGGCTTTGCCGGAAATACAAATTTGCCCCATTCCCATGAACACAGTCCGAGAAGAAAAACCGAACCCGCCACAAACATTTCTGAAGGGAAAGCGAACATCCAGAGCAGAGCCAGAGGAATAAGCCAAAGAGCTGTTAAAATTCGTTGTTTCATTTGAATACCACTTACGGATCAATTTTAGACGATCTGATCTGATTACCTGTACAACCGAACCTTCGTTCACGGGTTGAAAACCATTTCAGAGCCTTAAGATATTCATCATCAGAAAAGTCAGGCCACAGAAGGTCAGTCACATAAAGCTCGGCATACGCCAGCTGCCAAATGAGAAAATTACTTATTCTCATTTCCCCGCCCGTACGGATCATAAGATCCACATCCTCGCCTTCCGTTGAAAGATAACTTGAAAAAATTTCTTCAGTAACATTATCAGGTTCGACTGAAGGATCGGCAGCTATTTTGCGGAACGCATTGACAATATCCCAGCGTCCCCCATAATTGGCAGCAATATTGAGAAGCAGGGACTCATTTGATGAGGTATCACTCTCTGCCGTTTTTATTTTATCCTGAAGATCCGAAGAGAATTTTGTCAGATCTCCGATAAATCTCACTTTCACACCCTTGCTGTTAAGTTCAGGAATTTCTGAATCAAGAAATTTTGCAAAAAGAGACATCAGATAATCAATTTCTTCCTTCGGCCTGCGCCAGTTTTCAGAAGAAAAAGCAAAAAGGGTCAGAATTTTTATACCGTACTGCAATGAAACTCTCACGGCGCTGCGTACAGCAGAGGAAGCATTGCTGTGACCAAAGACCCTCATTTTGCCACGCTTTTCAGCCCAGCGTCCGTTGCCGTCCATAATAATTGCCACGTGCCTTGGAACAACAGGATTTTCTGTACCATCAATAAGAACTGATGTCTGAGCCATTTACTGCAGCTAAACCTTATATTGATATGTTATTAAAAGATTTCGTTGAAAAGGATGAAAAACAGCGGTGTTGTTTAATGCCGGCATTTTCCTAAGATTATCAACACAAAAAATCCTCATCTCAGAAATCCAAAATGAGGATCATCGATCTATTAAAGAAAAGATCAGATTTCCATCAATTCCTTTTCTTTTGCAGAAAGAATTTCTTCTATCTTCTTGATATAGGAATCGGTGAGTTTCTGAATTTCATCCTGTGCACGCTTTTCATCATCCTCGGAAATGTCCTTGGACTTTACAAGAGCCTTGAGATCATTGTTGGAATCACGACGCGCATTTCTTACAGATACACGCTCCTTTTCAGCTTCGGCACGAACAATCTTTATCAGCTCCTTTCTGCGATCCTCAGTAAGAGGAGGAAGCGGAATTCTGATATTGTTGCCGGCGGTCTGCGGATTTAAACCAAGACCCGAATCCATAATTGCCTTCTCAACAGCCTTAATGGCAGAATTGTCATAAACAGTCACAGCAAGAGTTCTTGCATCCTCGGCGACAATATTGCCAATCTGCTTCAAAGGAGTGGACGAGCCGTAATAATCTACCATTATGCCGTCAAGAAGAGCCGGCTGGGCACGACCGGTACGAATGCGTGAAAGCTGATTTTTGAAAGCCTCGACAGCCTTTTCCATACCGGTCCTGGCAGAATCCTTAACATCATTAATCATTGGATATCCTCGATATAAAATTCAAACTCATGGCATTTTACCACAAGTGAAAGAAAGCTGATACATCAGAAAACTGATGAGTGCTCCAGTCACTCTGCAGCGGTTTGAGACATGCTTTCTGAATCCTCGGACTTGACCCTCCGGACAGCTGTACAGCAGTATTCAAATTCAACCTGAATAAGAATATGCTTTTGCAGCCCGTCCTAAAAGTTATCAGCTTTCTGCAGTCAAAAAAAGATCCGTCAGCAGTCCGGCCGACCGATCTTTCTTTGAAATCCGACAGATTCAGCAATCCGCCTACTTCTTCACATGATGGATCAGAGTTCCTTCATTCGAACCGAGAATAATGCGTTTAAGTGCTCCCGGTTTATTCATATTGTAGACTCTGATAGGCAAATTATGATCCCTTGCAAGAGTAAAGGCAGCAAGGTCCATAACCTTGAGCTCTTTGTCAAGCACTTCATCATAATCAAGTTCACTGTACAGCACCGCACTGCTGTCTTTCATAGGATCTGCACTGTACACCCCGTCAACCTTGGTGCCCTTGAATACAGCATCGGATTCGATTTCAATGCCTCTTAGACAGGCTGCGGAATCTGTGGTAAAAAAAGGATTGCCGGTACCGGCGGAAAGGATCACAACTCTGCCCTTGCGCAGATTGGAAATTGCATCAAGCCAGCTGTACGGATGGCAGATTCCCTGCAGAGTAATTGCAGAAAAAAGCCGGGCATCAACATCCGCACGGAACAGAGCATCACGCATAGCGAGTCCGTTCATTACTGTTGCCAGCATTCCCATATGATCTCCGATAACACGGTTCATACCGGCCTTTGCAAGAGATGCACCGCGGTATATATTTCCGCCGCCGATTACCAGACCTACCTGAACTCCGAGTTCAACAATCTCTTTAATCTCCTGAGCCATATGATCCAAAATAGCAGGATCAATGCCGAATCCTTCCTTGCCCTGCAGTGCCTCACCACTAAGTTTAAGTAAAATTCTTTTATATACAGTCTCACTCATATGTATGCAATCTCTCTTGTTCACCCTAAAAAAAACCGCGACATTCCGCCACGGTTACAAATATCTGATCCTGTCCGGACTGCAGCTCACCTTCTCAGTGATCAGCCGGACAGAATAAGCAGCAGACAGTCTTGGATCTGCTGTTTTTACTCAAGTCCGGTTACTTCTGAGCCTGAGCGGCAGCTACCTGAGCCTTGACTTCTTCAGCAAAGTCAACCTGCTTAACTTCAATACCCTCGCCAACCTTGAAACGGGTAAATGCAGTAACATCGGCACCCTTGCTCTTGAGCATATCACCAACAGTGACGCTTGGATCCTTAACAAAAGCCTGACCTGTGAGAGAAACTTCACCGGTGAATTTTCTCATACGGCCTTCAACCATCTTTTCGGCAATTTCCTTTGGCTTGCCTGACTGTATTGCAAGTTCAACCTGAACTTTACGCTCTTTTTCAATAACTTCAGGAGATACATCCTCAGGTTTAACAAACTGCGGATCGCTTGCACATATGTGCATTGCAACATCCTTTGCAAGTTCTGCATCACCGCCGTTCATGCAGACAAGAACACCGATTAAATTATTGCTGTGAATATACACGCCGAGATTATCAGCAGAAGCAATCTTAATACGGCGGAGATTCATATTCTCGCCAATCTTGGCAATCATAGCCTTGAGAACATTCTCAACAGTCTCGCCGTTACCGTAATCAAGAGCGTTAACCTTGGCCACATCCTCAAGGTCGTTAGCTAAAGCAAGCTCGGCAACCTTATCAGCGTAAGCCCTGAAACCTGCATCCTTTGCAACAAAGTCAGTTTCGCAGTTCAGTTCAACAAGCACAGCCTTGTTACCGGCAGTCTTTGAAACAATCACACCCTGAGCCGCAACACGACCGGCCTTTTTGGCAGCCTTGGCCTGTCCGCTCTTGCGCATATTTTCAATAGCAACATCAATATTGCCTTCAGCTTCCATCAAAGCCTTTTTACAATCCATCATACCTGCGCCGGTA
This sequence comes from Succinivibrionaceae bacterium, assembly GCA_016284235.1. Lineage (GTDB taxonomy): Bacteria > Pseudomonadota > Gammaproteobacteria > Enterobacterales > Succinivibrionaceae > UBA2804. The sequence continues at coordinate 24,064 of JAEEOK010000117.1, read as the reverse complement.
CGCTCGCGCAGTTCTTTAACCATAGCTGCGGTTATATTAGCCATTTGTAATCCTTATGTTGAAGTTATAAAAGGGAAGAACAAGAGTTCTTCCCCCGTTCACAATTAAGCCTCGGCAGGAGCTTCCTGAGCATCCTTTTCTTCAGCCTGCTGCTTTTCAGCCTGAACACTCTTTGCAACCTTGATAGTGTCAGAAGCGGCATTGAGATAGAGTTCAATAGCACGGATTGCATCATCATTACCAGGAATGATGTAGTCAACACCATCAGGGCTGGAGTTGCTATCTACAACAGCAACAACCTTTATTCCAAGATTCTTTGCTTCCTTGATAGCAATCTGTTCACGGTTGGCATCAATTACAAAAAGAACGTCAGGAAGAGATCCCATGTTCTTGATACCGCCGATACTCTTCTCAAGTTTGTCCATTTCACGCTGACGAAGAAGAGCTTCCTTCTTGGTAAGCTTGTCAAAGGTACCGTCGGTTGCTTGAATTTCAAGCTCCTTAAGGTGCTTGATAGACTGCTTAACAGTCTTCCAGTTGGTCAGAAGACCGCCCAGCCAGCGGTGATTAACATAAAAAGATTCACAGTTTTCAGCGGCCTGCTTGACAGCTTCTTCAGCTGAACGCTTTGTACCTACGAAAAGAACCTTTCCGCCCTTTGATGTAACAGAGCTGAGATAATTCAGAGCTTCGTTAAACAGAGGAAGAGTTTTGTCCAGATTGATGATATGTACGCCGTTACGCTTGCCGAAAATGTATTCCTTCATCTTCGGATTCCAGTAACTGGTCTGATGTCCGAAATGAACACCAGCCTTCAACATATCGCGCATTGTTACATTTGCCATTTGTTTTTTCCTTTTGGGTTATGCCTCCATTTATCTTATTCTGCCAACCGATCAACGGCACCCGACAGAACCTACCGATAAATGTGTGTCGTAAAAAAAATAAAACCTGCCCGCAATTCGGGACGTGTGGATTATAGCCTAATCTTTGGTCAATTACTACAAAAAAAAAGGGACTTCAGAACAAAACCGAAGCCCCTGAGTTTTTCGCCTAAAACAACTACTCTCTGTCTTTGAACTCTGATATGGTTCTCGAATTATCAGGAAGGACAGGAAGACTGTCATGTCCGGCCAGATATCTTCTCATTACATCGGAATCAACACCTATTTTTCTGATTATCTTCTGACGTTTAAGATTTCGATATCCGTCCTTGCCCTGAAGAAGGAACGAATTAGTCATAATTCTGTAGGTACGCTTAGGATCTATTTCAACATCTCTGCCGGATGCATCGGTTACCGTAACCCGCGTTACAGGGTTCTTGGCATTCATATCGACTGAATAGGTGAAACCATATCCGCACGGAGTACCTCCGTCACGGGCCGCAGGATCCTGACCTACATATCTGATAACCTGATTCAATGTATCAACGAAAACACTGCCCTTAATATCAAGAATTGCAAGATCATTACTGAAAGGAGCGACCCCGAGGAGCGAAGCTTCAGTAAAATCACCCTTCTCCACATCTACGCGGTAGCCTCCGGAATTACTCAAAAATATCTGTGCATCAGTACCGTCAAGATATGCCATGCCGAAAACTCGGCAGCTCTCGGAGCCGTACGGATTCACCTCGTTCTTGACTACACAGTCATCCGTTGGAAAACGTGTTGAACACAAATCCTGGGGAGCCTGACCGAGATATTTGTAATGCTGTTTGATTTCATTCCGGTACGGTTCCATGGCTTCAGCAGCGGTCCGGTTGTTTCTGGCCTCGATAAACGTACTTTCAGGATCATCTATCAGACCTTTAACCGCAGCGGCTGCGTTTTCAGGAGTATCGTCAGCCGGATCAGCCACTTTCTTCATATATGCCGTATCCGGCCACAGCGGCATAAACGGAGAACCCTCACACTTGAGAACATTTCCTTCAGCATCAAAGGATACCTTGAGATCACCGACAATCTTTCCGTACTCATTTGCCTGAACCACGCATATCTTGTGTCCTGAAGCGTTTTCTCTGGTCATAGGATAGGTACACTCACCCTTGAGTCCGTATTTTGAAAATTTGCCGCACAGACTGTGAGAATCGCCGCCGACAATGATGTCAACATCATTAAGAAGGGATGAATGGGCGCGATCTGCAATCACCCCCTGATGAGAAACAAGAATATGTATGGATGCCTTATCCTTGTTTTTTGCCGTAAGGGCGTTGATTGTCGAAACCGTATCGGCAAATTTCATATCAGGATCAGGAGATGAGCTCGCATGAATCTTATCGCCGGCAGTTACTCCGTAAAGGGCAACCGTACGTCCGCCAACCTCCCTGAAATATTCAGGTACCCCCGTATCCGTCACAGGACTGTCCGGCCCCACTGTAAGATCAGAGTTGATCAGCACTGATTTAGGACTAAGCTCCTTCATGTAGCTCACATAGGTGGCTATTCCCTTTCCGCCATGATCAAACTCGTGATTGCCGAGCACATAAAAATCCGTTCCGTACATACCATGAAGCGCAGCATCGGCCTTGCCGTGATATATGTCATAATTGGCGGCATTTCCGGTAATCTGATCTCCAGCTGAAATCACCAGAACGTCCGGATTGAGTTTCTTTCTGCTGTCGATAACCGACTTTATTGCCTCGGGACCGCCAGCCTTTACTCTGACCATTCCCTTGTCGGTTCTCAGTGTTACACCTACGGGATCAATGTAGGAATGCACATCATTGACATGAATAATCTCCAGAGTGTAAGCGACCTTATCAGCGATGGAGTCATCGACAGCACTTATATTCTTAATTTTGTTCTCTGAAGCATCAGACCGGCTGTCATCTGAACTGATCGCCGAACAACCTGCCAATCCACACAAGACAGCCAGAGCCGTCAACGCAAAAATTTTTTTCATAAGCAATTGCACATAAATAAGTTTCAATTTTAAGAGTTTGATAAATCAATTCACCAAACTTCACCATTATTCTCTTTCAATAAGAAAGAAAACACACACAAAAAAACGGCAGTTTAACCACCAGGCCATATTTTCTGTTCTGTCCTTATCAAACGGCCGGCATTCATAAACTGCATAGCATGAAAAGAAAACAGACGATTCTTTTTTTAAAACAGCACCGTATACGGAGCGAACCCGAACTTGAGCGCTCCGCAAGCAGACACTGCCTGCAGTAAAACAATGCCACAGGCGTCTCATTATCCCAATTTTTGCTCATGTTAATTATTCAACTTCTCGATTTTTTCTATTCACATCACAAAAAGACCCGCACTTTCTACAGAATACCTTTGTTTACCCTTATTCTTTAGGAAGTTAAAAGGAGGCATCCCTGTTCATGCGTATTGAATTGTATGAAATCATACAGTCGCAGCGGAATGATGCTGAAAATCAGTTAAAGAGGCAAAAGAGGTTTAAAATGATCAAAAGACTGTTAAGTTTGGCTTTCGGCGCAGCCGTGTGTCTTATGCTTACCGCACACCCTGCCTGTGCAGAGGAGACTAAGGCCGGCGCTCCGGTGAAGCAGAAGGTTATTCTTGATTCAGACATGGTTGCGCTGTTTGATGACGGCATTGCCATGATGATGCTTTACCGCCATCCTGAAATTGATCTTATGGGCGTTGTAACGGTAACCGGCAACTCCTGGGCAAATGACGGAACCGCCCATCTTGTAAGGCAGCTTGAGCTGATCAGTGCTCTTGACAAGGCTCCGACTCTGGCCATAGGTTCCCATTTTCCGATCCGCAGAGCTGGTTTTACAAAGGAACTTCTGAAAAAAGAACTTGCTGACTACGGTGATGTAATGGACAGTTATATCGGGGCACAGGAAACAGACAATCCGAGTTCATGGCAGGATGCATACAAAAAAATATATAAAAAGGATCCTCCGGCCGTAAGCATAAGAAATGACGGCGTCGACTATCTTATTGAAATGGCGCACAAGTACCCGCATCAGATAAAACTTGTGGCAATCGGACCTGCCACCAACATAGCAAAAGCTGTGGAAAAAGATCCGGAAGTAGCATCACTTTTTGATGAAATCATATATATGGGTGGTGCATTATGGGTAAAGGGAAATGCACACGAAGCCGCAGAGTTCAATATCTGGCTGGATCCGGAATCCGCCAAAACCGCATTCAGAGCTCCGTTTGACAATCAGCTGTTCATCTCGCTTGACGTAACAGACAAGACAATCATGAACCGCGAAAGATTTGAAGCCATCCGGTCACATATAAAAAATCCGGAGCTGCTTAAACTTTTCAACAGTTCGTTTATAGCTCAGCGGTTTGAAAAGGAAAAGGATTTCAGCTGGTTTGTATGGGATGTAATCGCGTCGGCCGTAACAATAGATCCATCACTTATCACATCAATGAGAACCGCATATATCGACTGTGTCACTGTTCCCGGCGCCCAGTACGGAAGAACAGTTCCGTACAACAAGGATGAAGCTCCTGAAGGAACAAAACCGGCCAATATAATTATTGACATAGATCAGGACAGATTCTGGAAAATGCTTTACAGCAGTCTTGAATCATTCTGATGCAGCTTTTCACACAGGAACAGGGGTGCTTGATAACGCTGCTCAGCTGTTGCAGATTATGATAATCCCGTTACAGGCACCGCTGTTCTGAAACAGATAAACTGACAGATGCATGCAGGAACAGCGGCTGATCAGATTTGTAGGTGTGATTAGCTCATTCAGCAACGAGTATTTTTCAGAACATTAAGCTTCGCTTTTTTTGCACTGCTGCTCTGCAATAAGATCCTCGAGATGCTCCTTCTGTTTTTCAAGTTCGGCCAGATCAATCTCGGCAGGTTCGCTTTCGCTGTCATCAGTAATACCGGCTATCTGAGGTTCGGTGCAATTTGATGATTCACTGCCAAGCTTGTTTTTTATGTTGTTAAGTGATTCCATGATAGTCTGCTTGTTATCCGCATACAACTTATAACCCAAAGCACCGGCTAAGACTCCTATGCCAATTCCCCAGAAAAAATCCTTATCAATATTCATTTTCAACTCCTAATAAATTAACATTCATTTACTGTTTCCAGCGACCGGAATTTATCAGATCACTGATTCTAAATTTCACCGCTGCCTGAAGTTGTCCGCTGCTTGAGCAGATTTGTTTTCCCAAGCAGTATGCGTGAACTGTTAAGAACCACAGCCACAGTCGATGCGTTGTGAATTGTTGCTGCCAGAAGCGGGTTGATGCGGCCAAGAGCCCCAAGCAGAAGAGCTACCGAATTTACGGCGATTGTAATTGCGAAATTCTGTCTCACAAGATTCATTGTTCTGTGGCTTATTTTAAGTATTTCAGGAAGTTTTAACGGTTCATCCGAAGTTATTGTTATGTCTGCTGATTCAATGGCGATATCAGTGGATTTACCACCCATGGCCACTCCGATATCTGCATATGCCAAGGCAGGCGCATCATTGATACCGTCACCGACCATAATCACCCTTGAACCTATCTGCTTGCGGGCAATAAAATCCGCCTTATCCTGAGGAAGCATGTTTGCCTGATGGCCGTCAAGATCCAGCTGACAGCTTACAGACATGGCGTTCTGCTCCGAATCTCCTGTCAGCATCAGTATTTCATCAATTCCCTCTCTGCGCAGGCGGTTAATGGTTTTCTTAAGATCCTTACGGATCGGATCTGAGACAAGCACTGCACCCATGATTTTTTTATCCCTGGCTACATAAAAGATATTCCACGCATCATTAGGAATTTTCATACTTTCTATTCCGGCAACGCTGTTTTCCTCCATGAAGATTCTGCTGCCGACAAGGATCAGTGATTCTCCTGACTTATCCGTACGAATTTTGGCAAAAATTCCGCGACCTACCTCAACTTCCGTGACAGCATTTTCCAGAATCTTGATCTCATTCTGTCGTGCATAATTCAGTATGGATTCAGCAAGGGGATGGGAGGAGTTTCTTTCTGCAGAAGCACAGAGAGATACAAGTTCATTTCTATCCACTCCCTGTGCAGTTATAACGTCTGTGACCTCCGGATGTCCGCAGGTAATGGTGCCTGTTTTATCGAATACCACCGTATCTATATCAGAAAGATTTTCAATAAAATTACCACCCTTTACTAGAACACCGATCTGAGCCGCCTTGCTGATGGCGGCAGAAATGGCTGTTGCCGTGGAAAGCTTAAGACCGCAGGAGTAGTCTATGAAGAACATATTAAGCACCCTCTGCATGTCCCTGGTCGCAGCGTATACAAGTCCGGCAGCGATAAAGGATATAGGCACCAGCATATTTGCCATGCGATCTGCAAAGTTCTGCACCGGAGCTCTGCGATTCTGTGCATTTTCCACCATATTTATTATGCGGGCCAGGTTTGTATCGTCCCCGACCTTTGATGCCTCTATGATAAGCTGTCCGTTTCTAATTATCGAGCCTGCATAAACCGTGTCACCTTGTGACTTGAAAACCGGAACATACTCGCCGGTCAACGGTGACTGATCCACTGAAGCACTGCCACCGACCACGATTCCATCCACACTTATTTTTTCTCCAAGGTAAACAGCAACCTGGTCATTCACCCTGACATCAGTAATTGGAACTTTTGTTACTACGCCGTCAACGATTTTCCAGAGAAACTTCTCCTTCATGCCAAGCAAATGTGATATGTGCTTTCTGGCCTTTTCAGCAGCTGAAAGAGACAACATCTCTGCAAAATTGGACAGTACGAGAAGAGAAAGACTGGATTCAGGCTTACGGGCAAGCAGAGACGCAATTACAGCTGTAGATGTCAGTGTATCAGCATTCGGTGAATGATCCTTAACTAGCCCTTCAAATCCATTTTTCAGAATATTTCTGGCGATAAGAATAACAAAGGCGCTTCTGGCGAAAGTTAATTTGGAGAAAAATGCAGGAAGGCAGCGCTTGACAAATTCCAGTAACGCAAAACCGCCAAGAGAAACTATCGCGTTTATTTTGCAGGATCTTGCCTCCTTCTCCGGATCAGATACTTCAGCCGTGCTGTATGTATCTGAGTGTACTTTTCCTCTATGCAGCAGTTCTTTCAAGACAGACACCTGCTGTCTGCTTTCAAAATATACGCTCATGGTGCCGTCGCTACATGCAAGGGCACTCACTACGCCTGGTATCCTTCTGGCTCTTACCTCAAGGGATATTAGTTCTCTGACTTCTTTTGCCGCAGGGATTTTAAGAACGAAATGGTAGAACTTTTTCATGTGAGCATCTCAATTTAAAAAAACTGTATCCCCACCAGATTAACTGGGGACCGCTTGGCATCTGTCCGTATCTGAACATTTTGTACATGCCTCGGACAATTAGGATCGCTCCTATTAGGGAAGGCAGATCAAAATAGCCTCCAGTCTGTTTTGTAATGTGGCTGCTTATGGCCGACATACTGTCAAAGAAGGATTCTCTAAGACACCTTGATCCATTTGCAGATCTGATTACGTCAGAATTCAGCGTTTTTTTGTCTGAAACTGCAGGCAGTGCTTTTCGGCCTCCTGTCACGCTGTTTAGTTTTGGAACTGACTTGAACAGACTGAAAAGCATTTCTACAGGAGAATTCTCTCTTCCTGCTACCTTCTGAAGGTCTAAGTTGAGTCTGGTAAAAATATCGCTGATGATTTCATCTCTGCACGAATATGTAACAAGCACCGATCCGGTACGACTGTTTACAGAGACCGATTTAATATGCTGCACCGATTTCAGGGTGTCAGCAAAATCTTCGGCAAAACTACTGTCATGCAGCAATTCGCAGCGATATCGCACTCTGCCGGATATGGCATGAACGCGTGTAAAAAAGGGAATATCACTCTCACCACGACCAATCAGCCCCGTTTTTCTGATAATGAATGTCAGAAGCGGTTTAACCAACATCAGTCCGGCATAAATGTAGAGATTGTTCATTTCGACGACTCCATGTAAATTTTGCGCAGATACTGTTCAATGCCGTGCAGCTGACTGTTCCTAGCCACCTTATTTACATCATATGAAATGAGAATGGAGCCAGTCCGTGTATTGATCTTAAACTCATTAATTTCATGAAATCTGCCGACTGCCATTTTTAATAAACATGCATTGTTTTCATGATTTCGGATGAGTTCGCTGTAACATCTTATCCGGCCAGGCAGATAGCTGGCCACAATTATCTTGGGAAGAATGAGCTGCCACGGATTTGACAGTATGCTGATAGTCGTAAACATAGTAATACTGTTGCCTGTATAGATAATTCCGCTACCTGTAGACCATACTCTGCAGCAACATTATTCCGAAGATGCTGAGCTGATCCTGAAATAAACCTCATTAATTCAGATAGAAATACCGAAAAAAATCAGTTACCATACGCTAACTACTAATTATAAACTTTTAATTACAAAATTCAACATTAACACCCGGTAAGTCGTGAAACGAACGCATTCACATACTTATGAGCTTTTATGAATGTGTTCAGAGAGCCGGTTACCGCACGAGCACGAAATATAAGGAAGCTTGATGTTAAGAAAAGAAATAATCAGCCATGCAAAATAATCCCAAACCAGTCTGGTCAACACCTGCATCTGATCCGGATAGCAGCATGCAAACATTAGCAAACTGAAAATATGTTAGAATATCGACAGAGAATGTAAAAGAAGGCTTAAAAATGGATATAAAAATTTTAGATGAAGCTGACATAGCAAAAATGCACATTGCCGGCAGGCTGGCGGCCGAAGTCCTTGAAATGATAGAACCTCACGTCAAGGCTGGAGTTACCACCGGAGAGCTTGATACAATAATGCAGGATTTCATAGAAAATCAGCAGCATGCCATCAGCGCATGTCTCGGTTATCACGGATATCCTAAAGCCACATGCATTTCCGTCAACGAGGTGGTTTGTCACGGCATACCTGGCATTCAGCACCTGCATAACGGAGATATTGTGAATATTGACGTTACAGTTATCAAAGACGGATACTACGGCGATACATCAAAAATGTTTCGCGTCGGTGAAGTATCACCAAGAAACCACAAACTATGCAAATGTGCTCAGGAATCACTTTATGCAGCCCTAAAGGCTGTAAAACCGGGGGTGCCTCTTTCAATAATCGGTGACACAATACAGCCGATAGCAGACAAAGAGGGCTTCTCCGTAGTGCGTGATTACTGCGGTCACGGAATAAGCACCGAATTTCACACAGAACCGTGTGTTCTTCATTATAAGAACTCGGCTTCAAGAAATATAATTCTGCAAAAGGGTATGAGTTTTACCATCGAGCCTATGATTAATGCAGGTACGTGGAAATGCAAGGTCAACAAGAAAAACGGCTGGACTGTAACCACCGCCGACAAGCAGCCGTCGGCTCAGTATGAGCATACACTGATTATAACTGATGACGGCTGTGAAATAACCACCCACCGCAGTGATGAAAATGAAATCAGTCCGGTATTTCACAACTGATGAGAAGACAGCAGTCTGAGCAATGACTTTATTCATAAATGCTCCGCTATGCCATTTGCGAAAACCTGATGACAGCAGCGGAGAATTTGAATATAAAAGTTCTGCTGAAGAACAATAAACCGGCTGACTCAATATCTGATGTTTCATGGTCGAAGTTCTTCGATACTCCTGAATCATGGTACTGCGGTACAAAAGAAAGGCAATCAAAGTACCTGCCCTATTCCAGGTTGTCAAATATGTTCTAATAAGGTTAGGATATAAGGATCCCGCTGTAAGAGAAGGTGAGTTTCATTGCTGTCTGACAGGAATCTGAATGCCGGCGTGAATATCATGAATGAAGGCTTAACTGACGGATCATCATGCATATGAAAATATAAGCCGGCACTTAAAAACCGGAGTAAGCAATTCTCACGGAAATCGTATAAGACGTAATTCGCTATGCGGTGATCTGTGAAGCAGGGATCCCGCGGCTTTAGCAGTAGCTGCAGCATAGCCATCAGCTAAACATAGGCACATTACAGATCGGTATATCCCAGCAAATGCCGTATTCAGCAGACGGAGTCAACATGAAATTCAGCGATGTTTTGGCAAGATACCTCGGAAGCAGAGAAATCACCCGCGAAAACGGAAGAAAGCTCATGGAGACATTCAATCTCCATCTTGCCAACAACTTTTACAGAGGTACCAGTCTGCAGGAGCTTGCAGATGACAGATGTTGTTTTATAGATCACCTGCTAACCCTGCTCTACAGGCAGTTTCATCTGTACACCAATCCTGAACTTGCAATTATCGCAGTAGGCGGATACGGAAGAAAGGAACTGCATCCCTTTACAGACATAGATGTACTCATACTATCAGAGAATGAACTCGACAGGGACATCTCTGAAAAGATATCTGATTTCATTACATTGCTGTGGGATCTGAAACTTGATGTAGGTCATGCAGTCAGAACCGTTTCGCAATGCATTAGTGCAGGTCTTGAAGATCTTACAATTGCTACCAATTTGCTTGAAAAGCGGCTGATCTGCGGTTCTGAAGATACCTACAACAAGCTGCAGACAGCTACTGATCCAAAGAAATTCTGGCCAATCAAAAAATTCTTCCGTGCAAAAATTGAAGAGCAGACCCAGCGCCACAGTATGTATAAAAACACAATGTACAGACTTGAGCCTGATCTTAAAAATATGTGCGGCGGATTAAGAGACGTCCAGACCATTATGTGGATCGCCAGAAAATTTTCAAACGCCACAAAACCTGTTGATATTCTGAATCAGGGACTGATTACAGAAAGTGAATATCACGAACTTTTTTTCAGTGCATATTTCATCTGGAAGGTAAGATTCGCCCTGCAGTTTGTAAGCAAACGCAATGACAACCGTCTCACCTTTGATCGCCAGGTGGCAGTAGCAAAAATGCTCGGATACATAGGAGAAGGCAACATACCGGTTGAAAATCTGATGATACGCTTCTATCTGTCCACACAGAGCATAGAAGAAATCAATCAAATGCTTCTGAAAATGTATGAGGAGGCCATATTCAAAGATGAGTACGAGACAAAAATCAAAGTTCTAAATTCTAAGTTCATTCTCAGGGGAACCATGATTGACGTGGTGGATCCCAATCTGTTTATCACAGAGCCTTCATCTATAATGGAAATGATGTACATTATTTCCTGCATATCGGCAGCAGATTACAAAAACATCACAGGGCTGTACCCTAAATGTCTCAGAAGTCTCAAAGAAGCCAGACACAAACTGAATATCAGACTTATTGATATTCCCAAATGCCGGCATTATTTTCTCAAAATACTAAATAATATCAACGGAATGCTGCTGGCTCTTAAAATAATGATGCGGCACGGTATTATGACAATGTATATGTCGGAATGGATGAGACTTACCGGTCTGATGCAGTTCGATATGTTTCACACATATACTGTTGATGAGCACACATACCGTACTATCAGCAATATTCATGAATTTTCACATACTGAAAACATTGATCCATCCAAAAATCTTTTCAGAGAAATATACCATAATCTCCCCAAGCAGCATCTGCTCTATGCAGCTGCGCTGATGCATGATATAGGCAAAGGACGGCCGGGCGGTCATCACGCACAAATAGGAGCTGAAATAAGCAGCAGGTTCTTTGCAAAACACGAGCTTCCCCCTTCGGAAGTTAGGCTTCTCACCTGGCTGGTAGAACACCATATTGATTTTTCCAACACTGCTCAGCGAAGAGATATTTCAGATCCAAATGTAATATCCGATTTTGCAACGATGGTTCAGGATGAGACACACCTTGATTATCTTTACTGTCTCAGCATTGCCGACATCTGCGCAACCAACGACACTGCATGGAACTCATGGAAGGATGCTCTCTTCAAGGAATTATATTATGCAACCCAGAAGGCATTGAGAAGAGATCCGTCCCATCCTTCAGAATGGCTTCTTATAGTCGAGGAAAACAAGAAGGAAACAATGAAACTTCTTTGCACCGACGGCATAGATAAAAACAAAGTGACAGAACTCTGGAATACCTTCAGCGAAAACTATTTTATCCGCCACAACAAGTCTCAGATCTGCCATCATACAAAGCACATTCTGAGTTATGATAAAAGAAGCGATCTGCCGCTGATTATATTCGGAGAGTCGGTCAATCGCCTGGGAACTGAAATTTTTGTTTACATGAAAGATCATCTTGGAATTTTCGCGCGCATAGTAAAAATACTTCTGGCGAAGCAGATTTCTATCATGAATGCCTCAATTCTGGGTTCATCTGACGGTTTTATTATGGACTCCTTCACAGTGACCACCAGGGAAGGTTCTCCTATACCTCCGGAAAAAATGGGTCCGCTAAAAAAATTCATGATGATGAATCTGATAAATACCACATTCACTTCTCCTTCAGGCACTTCAATGCCGAAAAAATATCTGCAGTTCAAAATCAAAACTTCAGTTATTTATCTTGATATTCCCGGATCAGAAGAAAACGGTGTTACCCATATGGAGGTCTCCGCACTGGATCGACCGGGACTCCTTGCGTCCATTGCAACTGCAATTGAAGAATTCGGAGTAAATATTCATGCCGCAAGAATAGCTACAACCGGAGAACGAGCTGACGACGGATTTACAATTTCTCTTAACGGAAAAGCTCTCAATGACGAAGAAAAAAACAGACTCAGAACGGGAGTTATCAGAGCAATTGACGGAAAGGAGGAAAACCAAAACTCATAGTCCGCAGGAAAAAAACACAGGAACGAAGCGGACAGACAATCGGAGAATGCTGATTGATAAAGCTAAAAGCACCGCAATCTGCGGTGCTGAAAAAATAAAAGATCGTATTACTTGCGATGATAACTTCTAAGTGCACTGTTCAGGGTATCGTTTGCTGATCCCGAACCTGCATTTGTGGCTTCAGCGGCAAGCTGCATTGCCTTAGCTATATCACCTGATTTAACTGACGCGACAATCATATCGTTGTACATTTTTTCAGTTTCCTTCATCATGGAACCTGCCGGTGAACTTGGAGACTTTTTCAGTTCCTGAGACTGATGTTTGGCATCACTGATCTGTGTTCCGGTTGAGGCTGCAGCATCTGAAGTCTTTGGATTCACAACCTTAAGATTACCGTCATGCAGATTAACATCCACAGAAGATCCTACTCTGCCGTCATCATCATCTGATACATACTGATGAGATTCTCCACCCCAGATTGGTCCCTTTAACGCATCAAGGAAGTCAGAAACCGAATCAATGGATTCAGCATCCATGGAAAAGAGAACCGTCATAGCACCAAGACGGGAATGAGGGATAAGCGGATCTGCAACTTCAGGAGGGGCCTGACGGTGCGACAGGGCGAAAAGTTTTGCCGGATGGACCACCTTGGTGGATGTTTTAAGATCCTCATCCTTGGTAAATATAACCATGTACGCAGCAGCATTTTCACCTGCAGAGAAATTATTGAGGTTAAACTTTAATTTCATTGTTTCAGCAACGACATCATTGTATGGTCTGTATTCAAAACTATTGAAATCAAACATTTTTAACAGTTTTTTATCCTTGTTTAACAAGGCAACTGTCGGAGCAAAAATTGTTTCACCGATCTGAACAGAAATTTCAACTTTGAGATTAGTTGCATTAAGCGGAAGATTGTAAGTTCTGAAAACACTCCTGCCCGTATCAAAATTATAAACCTGCGACTTTTCATCGAATGCCACATCATCAGACATAGCAGCTCTGACTATAACCGCATTATCATAGACATTGTCAGCCACAGAAAGATTCTTATAAATTCCCTCTGCCTCTTCAACGGAGTAATTAGCCGGTGATCTGTAGGTCATTATATGATCAACCATGCTGCACCCGGAGTACAAAACAGCACTGCTTAAAAGTAAAGAGAGGAAAAGTCTTTTCACATCAAAATCCTTATAATCTGAAACAAACCGCAAAGATTTTACTATGATTTCAAAAATTAGGAAACACAAATAAAGTAAAGCTTAAGATAAATGAATCAGGATATACGTCATAATCCGGAAAATCTGCAGAAAAGTATATACAGATCAGAAACCAATATTTGTTTTTTCTATATATTATGAGAAGAATATTAAGGAGTCTCTTATGATTACATATATACACCCTGAAAAATCCATGAGTCAGCTTTCACAGTCGGAGGTTGCACTGCTTGAAAAAACAGCAGACGGTCATCTGTATGAGTTATTCAGAAAATGTGCCCTGGCTGTTCTGAACAGCGGTGTTGTCACGGATGATCCTTCAGCATTGTTCGAAAAATATCATGATTTCGGAATAGATGTAATTTCAAAGGAGAGAGGAATAAAACTTAAGCTGTACAATCCTCCTGAGACCTCGTTTATAAACGGTCACCTTATTAAGGTAATAGAGGAGCACCTGTTCAGCGTTCTAAGAGACATTGTATACACGGAAAGTCAGAGCAAAATACTTAATCAGCAGTTAATCGGTTCCCAGAACGTTATAACAAATCAGATATTTCATATTCTCAGAAACGCAAGAGCATTCATTTCCGGTGTTGAACCAAACATGGTTGTATGCTGGGGAGGTCATTCCATACCTGAAAAAGAATACTCATATACAAAAAAAATCGGCTATGCACTGGGACTGAGAAAAATGAACATCTGCACCGGATGCGGTCCCGGAGCCATGGAAGGTCCGATGCACGGCGCGGCAATCGGTCACAATATGCAGAGAATTACAAACAGCAGATTTCTTGGATTGACAGAGCCTTCTATCATATCCTCCGAACCGCCTAATTCCATGGTTACGGAACTTATAATTATGCCGGACATAGAAAAAAGGCTTGAGGCATTTCTCAGACTTGGACACTGTTTTGTGATATTTCCAGGAGGACCGGGAACGATTGAAGAACTTATGTTCATTCTTGGAATCAAAACCGACAAAGAGAATAATGATCAGCCTATACCTCTTGTACTGACAGGACCTAAGAGTTCGGAAAAATACTTTGAAGAACTGGATAAGTTTATTAGGAAAGCTCTAGGTGACGAAGCTGCAAGACAGTACGATATTGTAATTGATAATCCTGACAAAGTTGCAGACATATGTTCAGATGGCGCAGAACAAGTGATGGAAAAAAGGATAAATTTAGGTGATTCGTTCTACTTCAACTGGAAAATGAAGATAAATCCTGTGCTGCAGCAGCATTTCCCTGCCACCCATGAAAGTATGAGAAATCTTAACCTTACCAAAAATCAGCCTTTGAGTGATCTTATAACTAATCTGAGAAATGCTTTTTCTGGCATTGTTGCAGGCAATGTAAAACCGGAAGGAATGGCAATGGTTCAGAAATATGGACCTTATGAGCTTCACGGCGACAAGGAAATTATCCAAAGCATTGACAAACTATTAGAGGAAATGGTTAATCAGGGTAGAATGAAACTTTCTCAGGAGGAATATACGCCCTGCTATAAACTCATCGATTAGCTCTGCAACTTTTGGAGCTTATTTCTTAAAAGAGGTTTTTATAGCCTCTTTTTTAAATTTTTTTCACCCAAAAAAAAGGCCCGCATCGCGGACCCTTTTGATTTTATTAAAGTTTTACACAATAAAACGTTTAATCTTAGAAGATTACCACCAAGCTTCAACCTGAGCACCTAAGATGTACTCGTGCTGCTTGTTGTGAGAAAGACCGGTGTACTCATTACGCATTAAATCGCCTGCCAACCATGAACCGAATACACGGATTGATGGACGAGCCCAGAAATGAGTAGCTGGAGACCACTGCTGTGCAAGAGTAAGTTTGGTTGCACTTACGCGGTTCTTGTCTGGAGTTGCCCAACCGTTCCAGCCGGTGTTCTTCTGATTGGTGTAACCGAACTCAAGAACAGTAGAGGTGTAATCAGACCACTTGAAAGAAGGTCTCAATACGAATGCCCAATCGTTTCCAGATGGATGTGACCAGTTAGCATTCTTTGCATGCTTGTGAGCAAAGAGAACTGCGTAACCTAAGTTCCACTTAGACTGCTCAACAACACCCCAATCGATAACACGGAAACCTGAACCGTCTTCGTCGTAAGGGATTACGTTATCACCTAAGTGGTTACCGCCGTTGAGAACGCCTGCATAATCAAGAGCGTCGGTACCGTATGCGAAGCTTAACTTGTTGAAGCCTCCGAAGAAGTTACCCTGAGTCCACTCGATGAAACCAAGGAAACCAGTGTTGTTATGATAAACATCCTTCTGAGCCTTTGACATCTTCTGCCATGCATAGATCAGTGCAACGTCTAAAGTTGCATCAGACCACATTGGAATACCGTTCCAACGAGCATCAAGCTTGTAAGAATTCATTGCAGAGTTTGATCTTGAATTATCAGGCCATCCGTAAACGGCACCTACATCTTCCATGTCAACCTGCTGCTTGATGATAGCAAATGACAGAGAACCGAGATTACCAACACCGATGTTCTCAAGACCAACACCGTGACCAGAGTTGTTCAGATAGTAGAAATCCATGATGTGGATATCTTTACGCTGATAGAATCTCTTACCAGCCCAAAGAGTGATTCCTGAAGGCATTTCATAATCAACATAAGCCTCACGGAAAGAAAGTCTCTGACCGTTCCATGCTGAAGTACCATTGTCACCGGCACGATCACCACCTTTACCTACGCCCTGCCATGAGTTACCCTGCTCATCCCAGTTGCTCTCATTAGAACCGTATGCAACCAGAGTATGAACGGTAAACTTGTTATTTGCCTTGTTGTATACTTCCTGTGATAATGAAATTTCTGCATAGGTATCGCACTCGTCACCAAGACGGCCGAGGAGATGACCAAGATTACCATTACCGAAGCAGTATGCATTACCGCTCTGAGAACCGTAGTTCAAACCGGATCTCATATAACCGTGAAAATCAACTGCTGAAGCAGAAACTGAACCTAAAGCTAAAGCAACTACCGCAGTAATTGGAAGCATTTTTGCTTTCATTATAAAATCCTCATGTGGAATTGTTAGAAATTGGAGATAATTCAAATCATTTCGAATTATCAAGTGAGATTATACAAAAATTAAGCAAACAAATAAACTCAAAATGTATTTAACTTTTTCTCACTTCTATCTCTAATTTGGTATCACCAAATTTGCGTTTATTTTAGTATAAAAATTTTTTATTGTTCAAAATATAAATGATTTTTAGCATTATTTTGTGATAGAGATCACAAAAATCACAATTCTTTTAGCAACTCTTGGAACTTTTTTCACTTTTACTACACTAATTAAGATACTCACGATGTGTTTTTTTTTTTCATTCTGAACATCTCAACAGTTCTTATCCTTGACTGCTTAACCTCCGTCTCCTGTCTTCACCCAGGGATAGGAACATCTCAATTTCAATCTGTTATGAGAATTATCATGAATTTATCCGATATCGAACATTTCTCGCTTGGCCAGAAAACCTCATATCCTAAGATATACAATCCCGACCTCCTGGTTGCTATTCCCAGATCATTAAATCGCGAAAAGCTTAATCTCGAAGATTTGCTGCCGTTTAAGGGGTATGATCTTTGGAATTGTTATGAAATCTCTTTTTTGAATATGAACGGATTGCCGGTAGCAGCGCTGTGTACTCTGCAGATACCGTGCACTACAGATAACTTAGTTGAATCTAAATCATTAAAACTGTACCTGAACAGTTTTAATTTCACTAAAATCCGGTCTCTTGATGATCTGAAGAGCACTGTACACAGAGATTTAACTTCAAAACTGTCCCCTGCACCAGAAGAAGCAATCCAGCTGGAAATCTACCCTTTGAGTCACAGCATAATTCCAAAATCATTCTTTATTAATAGTGAGACATCCGGATGCGGCAATTATCTTTGTCTTGAGCAGTCATATGAATCCATAGAGATAGATTCATATGACTACAATCCGAACTTTCTCATACCAGATCCGAAAAAGGGTTATATCAAAGAAAAACTGTGTTCTAATCTCCTTAAATCAAACTGCCTTGTTACGCAGCAGCCAGACTGGGGATCTGTCTACATACATTATGAAGGACAGGGAATTGATCACGAAAATCTGCTGAAATACATCGTTTCCTTCAGAAATCACAATGAATTTCATGAAATGTGCGTCGAACGAATTTTCACAGATATCACGAACAGGTGCCATCCAGACAGGCTCACAGTGTTCGCAAGATACACAAGACGAGGGGGAATAGACATAAATCCATTCAGAAGCAATTTTGAAACATCTGAAGATATTGGGCGAACCATACGCCAATAGTTATCCAAGCGGCAAAAATCTGCTACAGGCAGACTTTTACGGCTCGATCAAGAGTTTTTAAAATAACAATCAGTCTTCTGTATTTTGAAATATCATCACGATATACATACTCAGCCATCGATGCCGTATCCATCTTAAAAGGAACTTTCTCTCCCTTTTCTATTATTTGTTTAAGCCGGGGAATCATCATATGCTGCAGCCACTCATGAAAATCCATAACATCACAGCCGAAAGGAGCACTGCTTCTAAGCTGTTCCTCTGTTAATGTCTCTCTGGTCCACAATTCAAGATTTCTCAGTTCATCTTCAAGTTCAGTTAATTTACTCAAAATGAACAACTTCTTTGATTCCATAAGCTCCTCAACAGTATTAGTCCGTATAAGTACAAATATTTTGATTCAATCTGAATGGTCACTGCACGATAGTTATAGAAAATTCGTAGCAGATTTAATCATGGCGAGAATTACTCGTGCAGACCTGAAAAATTAATAACAGTTACGCAAAAGGATCTGAAAATTCATTCAGCGTGATCACAGATCAATGCATAGATATTACCACAATCAAAGTATCTTCTATTATAATTTCTCCAGTATTGTCTATACTTGCAGGTGTAATATGGCTTTAAGTGTTGAAGAGTCACTAAAGGAAAAAATTAGGGAAATACAGAAACAACTTATGGATTTACAGGCCAGAAGAAAGGCCGAACAGGAATCAACGATTAATCTGTATGTTTCCTTACTGAAACATCTATCATTTTCAGATTCGGAACGTCTGAATAAAGATTATACAGAAAAACTTCTGAACAGTATGGATTCCGATATATATGCCGTAGAAAAGGGCAAACTTGAAAATCTGTTAAAGAAAGAAATTCTGGATCTGTCCAAGTCCGTCGATTTTGCTACTGATTCTATCGAAAAATCAATCAATGCTCTTGATGATAAAGTTGAGATGTTTAGAAACATAAAGGATTCTCTCATCAAGTACAATGAAAACGGCAAGGCAAGTGGCATTACATCAAAACAATCAAAAATGCTGAAGTTTCTCGAACTTCACAATGTTGCCTACAACAACATGGTTTCAAACAAGGGTGGCATGAATGGAGAAATCTATGATGCCGAGGAGATGAATAATATCGGAAGTACAGTTCAACAATTAATATCCGAAATGGATTTTCCAAGCAGTATATCCGATGAGCTGACACTTTTAAGATATAAGCTTCTCTCTGACGTTAAGGCCAGTGAGCTTCCAAGGATTTCAGTTAAAGTACTGGAGCTTGTTATAGAGAGTTACAAAATCGAGCGTGATGAAGCGAGAACTTTTCTTACAACGCTCAACAACAGTCTGAGTCTCTTTAACAGCAACTTCAACAATTCTGTTGCTCTTGCCCGTGATCTTCACGCCCAGGAATCAGAGTCAAATGCCACTATAGATCTTGCAATAGACAAAATTAACGATTCAATCAACAAAGTTGATACACTGCAGCAGTTAAAGGACAACATTGTTGCACAGGTTGCCCACATTAAAACAGCTATGGAAAATCATCACAATGTTGAAGAAAAACAAAGCAATTACGTAAGAGCGATCGGAAAAATCCAGGACAGACTGAAATTAATGGTTGCAGAAACAGATGAATTCAAACAAAAGTTGCTGCAGCAAAAGAATCGCATGATAATTGACAGTCTTACAAAACTAAGCAACAAGAATGCATTTGAAACCCGCATGGAGCATGAATACAAACGCTGGCAGCGCTACAAGGAAGCTCTTTCAATTGTGCTTGTTGATGTTGACAATTTCAGAACAATTAATGAAAAATACGGACATCCTGCCGGAGATCGAGCACTCAAAGTTATAGCAAGAGCACTTCAGTCCAAAATCAGAGAGACGGATTTTATTGCCCGCTATATTGGAGAAAAGTTTGTTGTAATTTTCCTGGGAACCGACAGAAAGTCTCTTGAATCTCCTCTTAAAAAACTGAATGAAGTTATTAAATCTATACCTTTCCATTTCAAAGATAACAAGGTTACGATAACTGTTTCTATCGGAGCAGCTGTATTTGGAGCTAATGACAATCCGGTAACAATAGTAGAAAAAGCAGAAACTTCTCTGCATGAAGCCAAGAAGAACGGAAAAGACTGCTATGTGATAGCTGATTGATAAAGTTCAATATCTTAAAAAGACCGCATGTTTCATAATATGCGGTCTTTTCTATTGAAGAGGCGGACTAATCAGGCTGATGAAATATACGTCAAAATTCAGCCAATCCGAAAGGTACAGATATCCAGTTTTTTGTTCGCAGCACCCGTCCATCAATAAACTTCATTTTTTATTGATTCATATTTTTCGTACTGTTTTGATACAACTTTTGACCAGTCTCTCATAAGTTTGATTCGAAGATTAAAAAAATCCCCTCTGTTATACGCCTGTACAGTCTGATTTCCAAATACATGAGCCAGACAGGATTCTATAACTTCAGGTTTATAACCTTTTTCATAGAAATATGTTGATGCGGTGGCTCTCAAACCGTGGCTTACAAGCCTATTTTTAAATCCAATTCTTTTTATTATCTGATTAACAGTCTGGCTGTTTGTTGGTTTTTTAGGATCATAATAACAAGGAAACAGATAAGTAGAATTACCTGTAATTTTTTTGAGTTTTTCTAGGAGTTTTATAAGCTGATCTGACAATGGTACGCGATGTTCACGATTCATTTTCATCCTTTCTGCCGGAATAATCCATACTTTTTTTTTAAATCAACTTCACTCCATCTCGCTGAGCTCGCCTCTTTAGGTCTGACAATGGTAAGAATATTAAAAATGAATAAAAAAACCGAAGTTCCTCTGAATTTGGCTTTGGCAAGATTCCTGAACAATTGATCAAACTCTGTATACTTAATGCTTGGTAAATGCCTTGTAACAGCTGAATTTAAGCAACATGCTACCTTTTGGCAAGGATTAAACGATATGAAGCCTAGATTAACCGCATAATTCATCATCTGGTTAAAATACCGGCAAAGTTTGTGTGCAGTAACAGAAATACCTTTATCATTTTGGAGACTAACTAATATTTCAGAAATATGCAAAGCAGTAATATCAGCAATTTTCATATCTGCTATTCTACAGATCAAATACTTTTCAAAAATCCCTTTGATTTTTGTAAATGACTCAGCTTGAGCTGTCTTTTGGATAACCCATTTTTTGTATATTTCATCAACATTTATATTGTGAGCATTAAATTTACGTGCATCAATGGGATCTGTGCCGGTATAATTTAGATATTTAGCTTTGTTTTTCAAATTTCTAGCCTCAAGAATTGAAACTGACGGATAGCTTCCTAATCCCATATTGCGCTTCTTTTTAAGAGTTGAACTTGTATATCTCAAGACCCATGAACAATGTCCTGCTGATGAAATATTTAAATACAGTCCATCTCCGTCATTAACCAATCCAATTATGTTTTGCTTTAATAAATTTGCTATTTTTCGATTATTAAGTTTACCTAAAACCATGAAAACCGCTCCAATTTTACTAAATTTATATCTTTCTTTATACACTTTTAGATTATTCTTTGTTAGAAATTTGATTTTAACCTATTGATAACTCTATAACTGTATCAGAATATCTGATATACATTTCTTTATACACTTTAATATAGATTATGTTTATTTTGTGCACAAAAAAAGCACTCATAACTTCAATATTTTTCTATAAACATAAAACTAATTTTGAAATCAATTTCTGCTTCAGCAGTTGATTTTCACGGTTATATGAGATCCGGTTTAAACTATGGATCACAAGGTGGTAATGCATACTGCATCGGAAACGGATCCAAGGGTCACATAGTTGGGCGTCTAGGTGATGAGTGTGACACTTATGCTGAGTTATCACTTTCACAGGAGATTTACAACAAGGCAAACAACAAGTTTACGATTCACACTCTCATAGCTTATGGCACAAACGAAGATTTTGATGGTGTAAAAGGTCAGTATGATTACCAAGGTAATTCTTGGCAAGGCGTGGGCAGAGGCGGTGATAGAGCCGGAGATCATGATGGTACAGCAGCTTGGAATGGACAGAGAACTTCGTTAAGAGAAGCTTGGGCTGGATATGAAATGCCATCTGGTATTCAATTATGGGCCGGAAAGCGTTTTTATCAGCGTAAGGATATCCACATTATGGATTTCTACTATCTGAATAATTCTGGTACTGGTTTTGGTATTGAAAATATCGGTCTGAATAACCTTGGCTCGTTATCATTTGCTTTAATTAAACAACAAGTTGACGTTGATCCAACTATTTATGATTGGCCAAATAGAGAATACCTTGTTGGTAAATGGGAAAAGACAGCACCTAGAACAAGGGATAATGCAATAAATTCTTACAAATTAGATGCTAGATGGAACGGAATACCTCTATGGTCTGATGGTACTTTAGATATAGCCTTGATTTATGCTTGGCAGCATCTCTCAAAAGAACAAAAAAATGCAATGCATGATCAGCTGAGTGGTAATGATCTTGAGCATAGATCAAATACAGGTTTCCTTGCCATGGTTGAATGGACCCAGGGTAACTTCTTCGGTGGATTTAATAAATTAAGCGTCTCCTATGGTAAAAATGGATTTGATGGTGTTGGTGGCATAACAGATACCGCAAATCATACTGGAGATGTTGTAATTCCATACGGTGAAAGAGGTTCAGGTCTCAGAATTATTGACTGGGGTGTTATAGAGCAGAGCAAGTGGAATTTAGGCTATGCATTTATCTTTGCTCATAAGCACGCAAGTGGTAAAAATTATGAAGGTGCAAATTGGTCACATCCAACAGGTAATGAATGGGCTTTCGTGTTAAGACCTTCATACAAGTGGTCTGATTACACTTCAACAGTTCTGGAATTTGGTTATGCATCACTTGCCAATACTCAATGGACAAGATGGGGAGACACAGAACGTAAAGACAGACTTGGTGTATCAAAGTTGACTTTAGCACAGCAGTGGTCTCCTTCGACTCAGTTCTGGGCTAGACCTTCCATTAGAGTATTTGCTTCCTGGCTAGCAGGTGATTACATGAATAGACAATATACAGGCTTGTCAGAGGGTAAGCAGCATGAGTACATATTCGGTGCTCAAGTTGAAGCTTGGTGGTAATTCAATCACAACTAATTATCTTTTAAATGCGTAAACAGGAGGGCTGAAAAAATTATTCAGCCCTTTTTAAATCGTTCTTTAAGTTGGAATTTCTATGAAGACTATTACCGGCGTGGTTATTACATACAATGAAGAATCCAATATTAGAGACTGCATATTAAGTCTTAAAAAGATATGCAATGAAATCGTTGTAGTTGATTCAGAATCTTCTGATCGCACCCGTGTTATCGCAGAAGCTTTAGGCGCAAGAATTATCATTCAAATAGAACTTTCCCAAATCGTAATACTATATATTCTTTTTTGGTCTGCCAGGAGATCTTTTAGTTGGTACTTCATCTTGTGGTAAAAGAGACAACTTTTGAAGTACCTTAACCTGAGACGGATTCATATTTATAAGTTGCCAGTCACCCGAGTTAATTCTGGCTTGCTTAGCTCTTTTTAAAATTGACATGATTTTTTTATAGGTAAAAGTGTTCAGTAATTCAGCCTTATCAAATTTGTTAATCAATTTAAATGATAGAACAGTTGACAGGAAATTGCAGAATTCACTTCCTATGATTGAGTAATCATCATGCACTCTGGTTTCATCAAACAGACACGCATTTTTATAGAATCTCATTACAATTTCGATTTGCCACCTTTCTTTATAGATTTTGTAAACCAGCTCAGGAGGAATATCCAGGTCGCATTCAAGGATAATAGTGCCAAACTTATCTTTGCACTTTT
>JAEEOK010000009.1 GCA_016284235.1 Succinivibrionaceae bacterium | reverse complement strand
TTGGGAACAGCGTAAGCTGGGAGACATTACAAAAATTATTGATCCGCACCCTAGTCATAGAGCACCACCCGAAGTAATTGATGGAATACCTTTTGTTGGAATAGGTGACGTAGATGCAATGGGAAATATTAATCGAGAATCGGCCAGAAAAGTATCTGAAGATATATATGAAGAACATCATAAAAGATACGATTTGTGTATTCCTTCATTGGGTATAGGAAGAGTTGCATCACTTGGAAAAGTGATAAGACTTCGAGATAACATTGGAAAATACGCTGTTTCTCCAACATTATCAATAATTCAAATTCAAGATAAAGTTAATGTTAACTATTTGTATAGTTGTATAGAATCACCTGTTTTTCAGAAACAATTTAGCATGCAAAGTAATGGTTCTACCAGACAATCTGTGGGGATTCAAGATTTAAGAGAACTGATTGTTTCGCTACCTAAAATGTTGGGGGAGCAAGAAAAAATAGGACAATATTTTGAATCATTAGACAAACTTATTACCCTTCATCAGCGTAAGTTAGATCATCTTAAGCAGTTAAAAAAAGGTTTATTACAGCAAATGTTTGTCTGACATAAAGGAACAAAAAATGAGTAATTATAGAACAGTATCTTCACAATTGTGGGCAATGGCAAATGAATTGCGCGGAAATATGGATGCTTCTGAGTATAAGAACTATATTTTAGCATTTATGTTTTACAAATATCTTTCCGAACGTCAGGAGCAGTATTTAATTTCAAATGGGATAATTGATGTTAAAGACGGGCAAACATTTAACGATGCTTATAAGGAGCAGGCCTGCGGTTCTGATTTAAAGGATTATATTGAAGACATTTCATCGGCTCTTGGATATGCGATTGCACCAGATGATACATGGGCATCCATCGTTTCTAAAATAGAGGATAGCGAAGTTAAACCAAGTGATTATCAGACTATATTCTCGAATTTTAACGATCAGGCGAAATTAAACAAAGAGGCGACAAAAAATTTTAAAGATGTATTCAATGATGTAAATCTTGGTGATTCAAGACTTGGCTCTACAACGAATGACAGAGCTAAATCGCTGACCCGTATTGTTAAACTGGTGGACAGTGTAAATTATAAGTCGGAAGACGGAAAAGATATTCTTGGAGAAATATACGAATATTTAATCGGACAGTTTGCCGCTTCAGCGGGGAAAAAAGGAGGAGAATTCTACACTCCGCATGAAGTTTCCAGGATCATGGCTAAAATTGTTACAGACGATGTAGCAGAATCAGACAATGTTTTTAGTGTATATGATCCAACATGCGGATCCGGATCGTTACTTTTAACTGTCCGCAGCGAAGTCCCTAACGGAAACAGAGCCGGGGCTGTAAAGTTCTACGGCCAGGAGCTTAATACAACAACTTACAACCTGGCTCGAATGAACTTGATGATGCACGGCGTGTCATTCCAGAATATGAGCCTCTCTAACGCTGATACACTTGAAACAGACTGGCCTGACGGACCGGACGCGCAGGGCGTCAATCATCCGAGAACATTTGATGCAGTTGTGGCTAATCCTCCATATTCGGCACACTGGGACAATGCAGACACAAAACTAAAGGATGCAAGATTTAAGGATTATGGAAAACTAGCTCCGAAAACGAAGGCTGATTATGCATTTGTCCTTCACAGTTTATATCACCTGAATGAAGACGGTACCATGGCTATTGTACTTCCTCACGGTGTCTTGTTCCGCGGTGCTGCAGAAGGTGAAATCAGAAAGAACCTGATTGAACACCCGGGAGGAAACCGTATATACGCGGTTATCGGTCTGCCTTCCAACCTCTTTTACGGGGCAGGTATTCCTACCATTGTAATGGTTCTAAAGAAAAAACGTTCGTCAAAGGATATTCTTTTTATTGATGCATCAAAAGAGTTTGAAAAGAATAAAAATCAAAACAGGTTAACTGAAGAAAATATTGAAAAAATCTTCAGGGTTTATCATGAGAGAAAGGACGTGCCGAAATACGCTCATCTGGCATCAATAGAAGAAATAAGACAAAACGATTACAACCTGAACATTCCCCGTTATGTAGATACTTCAGATGATGAGGAAGTCATAAATCTTGAAGAGACAATAAAACTGCTTGAGCAGGATAAAAAGGAGATAGCTGAATTAGAGGCCAGGATTGCAGAAGAGCTTAAATTGTTAGGTGTTTAACCGTACAAAAGTGATTTTTATGCCGGCATCGGCATAACAGAGAGCAGAATGCGGACTAGATGCAGAACGGTGATACCGGTTCCGGAATTTTGTCCGCATTTCTCTCTCAAATGAGTGCTTAAGTACGGGAGCATGAATATTTTGAGCGGTTTTGCCGCATAAGTTTTTCTTTTCCCTGAGCTGATAAAAAAGCCCCCGCAGGTCTGTTTAACTTGCAGGGGCATTACAGAGGTTCCTTTTGATTATATTTGAAGACTTCTGTTATTCTTCTTCAATATTGATGTATGCCTTGCTGTCTTTGAGCTCCTTTGAAGCGTGACCGAACACACCGTCAAGGATAAAGTACATGTTTTTGGCATGAACAGCACTAATCAGCTCCTTGAGTGAAGCAAGACCGCCGAAGTCATCATCTACATAGGCTTCATCACCGCGGTAATGACCGTCGGAATAATAACCTGTGGAATAGGTTTTATTTGTCGTTGCGTCAGATGAAGTAGGGTTGTGGAACACCGGTGTAATCCACAGAGCATTTGCACCAGAGCCTTTGATGAAATTCAGGGAGTTCTTGATGCCGCCCATTGTTCCGTTATGTTCTGACGGACCCCATGCTTTGCCCTTGCCTGTTCCGTCTCCGCCGTTTACAGCAGCTTCAACCATTACCTGGTAGATAATCAGTCCGCATTTTTCAGGATTTTCGCCCTTGAAGCAGGTGAATGAGTTGATCGTATCGTCGTAATTGGCAAGAGCCGAAATGGCGGAAGCATTTGTTACAGTATAGTTCTCGTTATCCTGATTAGCTTCACCTTCTTCAACCTTGTATATTTTGGCTGACCATGCCTCCATATTGAATACAAGATTGCTGCCTATGGCTTCTGCATTCTCGACTTTCACGCCGTTTTCAGTTGTATCTATTACCTTTGTGAGTCTGCAGACATCGCTTCCGATCGCCTTCTGACAGAGATATTTCGATAAATTATCATTCAGCGCCAGGGTTCTAGGCTGTGCTGAAGTTGACATTATGAATACATAGGCATCATCGGAATCGTTCGCCTTTTTGACATCAACATAAAAGTTTGCACTGTTTTCACTGGACGGCTTTTCAGTGGTTGAATATATGTGATAACGCTTGCCGTTGAACATGGCCGGTGTCTCTTTTCTGAATTCCATCAGAGCCGCGGTTTTGTTTCTGAGCTCCTTCTGCCATGCTGCAAGCTCTGTATCATTTGCAACGCCCTGTGTTCTTGAAGCATTGTCATCCCAGCACTGTTCACCGTTGCCGCAGTCATCGCCGCTGTTAATCCATCCGGCAAGATAGTCACCGTACTCATCACCGTAATAGATGGTGATCGGTCCCGTGTATGCTGTCTCAAAAGCGAGGGCAAGAAGGTGTCTGAGAGAATATTCATCTCCTGATACATCTGCCTCATTGACCAGATTCCATCTGAAAAGCAGATTGCCGAGTCTTACAACATCATGGTTGTCAATAAACATGGCCGGCATTACATTTTTATCTGTGTACCGGATGTAGTTTCCGTATCCCCATTCACCTGCCAGATTTGCAGCGGCTGAGAGCTTTTCATTTCCGTTCTCATTATTTTCCTGACCGGCAATAACCTTTACAAGCTGGTATCTGAGCGGAAAATTGAATGCAGAGTCAAGAGCATGATTCTTGAGTACTGATCTTTCAATCTGTGCTCCGTCGCCATCCCATACCTCAGCTACGGTAAAACCAAGCAGATTGTTGGCTTCGGCAGATTCGGCAACCTGTCTGTTAATATCCTTCCAGACAGCATTAGGAACCTGATAAGCCTGATCAAGTCTCCATCCGTCGATCTTGTACTTCTCCATCATATTCTTAACGAGAAGTTTGAAGTACAGCTTTGTATTGTCGCTCTTCCAGTCAAAGCATGTTGCAAAATTCGGAGCATTTTCGTTTTCGCCCTGCATATTTACACAGGTTGAACTCTTTACAGGAGATACCTTCTGCCCTTCAGGATCTGGATCATCTCCGCCGCCACCGCCGTGTCCGCCACCGCCGCCGCAGGCTGTCATTGTCATGGCAATTATTGAAGCAAGGATAGATTTGTTTAAAATTTTGGGGTTAAGCATACAGTTCTCCGTTTTTGATATCCGTTGGATTTTTGCATAAATTTTCATATCTTTTTTTGATATAGATCACTGTCTCTGGCTTTGAAAAATTTTTTTGCCATTGACTTGTTCATTAATTATTAATTACTTGTTTATTAAGTAGATATGCGTCAAATTTTGAATGGAACTATAGGGATGCCGCACCAGTCTAAATTTCGTTGTCTTTTTAACTTTTGTGAACCTGACTGCTTGGTCCCTCAGGTGTCACACAGGGTGCATCATCTGATCAGATCGCAGTAATTAAGGAGGTCGGGTATGAAGGCCGGTTACGTGTTATTTATGGCAGCAGCTTTGTTTTCTGCTTTTTCCGGTAGCGTATTCGCAGGTGCCGATGACCGCAGCGCCAAGGAAAAGGAAATTTCCGCACAGATTGCAAATATGAAAAATCCTTTCCAGGAAGTATCATCTCTTTCGGAAGCTCAGGATCGGGCCGGGTTTATTATGAAGCAGCTTAAATACATTCCTGACTACTATGATCCCAACCCTGTGTACATGATTCATAATGAAGGAATTATGATCCAGGTGGTATACGTTGAACCGATGGATCAGAAGAGAATTACCTATAGAGCTTCAAAAAAGATCAGTTCAGCTGAAATGAACGGGGATTTCAGTGAGTATCAGGAAGAGCGCAAACTGAAGATTGGTGACATGGATTTGCTTGTAAAGGGCAGTGACGGCGTTATATATACGGCTGAGTGGGGTCAGGACGGTATAAACTACAGTCTTCTTATTGATGACGGCATGGAGGAGATAGAAATAAGAGAACTGTTTACAGGAGCCTTGAACGAAGAGTCAGCCGGAGAACTGCAGGAAGATTGACTGTAACTTTTTTTACAAACCGGAATATGGATCCTGAACGACGGCATACAGGCGGCAGTCAGAGACTGTATTCATCTGTAATAGCGGCACCTTGAATATGAAGATCCGTAAGGCAGAGGTGAAGGGACACGGCTGGCAGGCCTGCAGGAATGGAAATCTGCTGATATTCCAGCCGGAAACTTAATAATCAGAAATTTTTAAATTGAAACCTCAGAACTCTTAGATGTCATCAGCCCCTGATGACAGGTATTTGCACGGTACTGCAGCCCACGTGTCTGAGGTCTTTTTTGTAGTGCTGTGTTTCAGAACGCTGCAATTCGGTTAAACAAACTCAAGTCTTCAGACTGCTGCATACTCAGGACTGTACGGTACGGATTTCTTCATTTTCAGAACAGACAGGTTTCTTTTTTATTTCTCAGTCTGCATTTTTTGAACCGGAGTCACGGTCATCAATGAGTTTTCCCATATCGCCTCGCATATAATCTACAGCTTTTTCCACAGCAATCCTGTTTTCAGGTTCTGTATGCTGCACAAAATATCCGATAAATGCTTTTTGATTTTCATCAGGCCATTTTGTCCAGTCGTCAGAATTTTCAGAAATCCATCTTGTCACATGTACAAGAGCCTGCTCCGGATTTCTCTGTCCCTCAGACAGTGATATGAGATTGCGGATATAGTCCCCGTCCGCTTTTTCCCTGCTTTTCCCCTGCTTCATAAGCAGCACCGCCACCGCAGGAGACAGTTCTCTGTGCTGCCAGCAGGCAGAATGCAGATATTCTCCGATGAAGGCATCTCGCCATTCCTGCAGGACATCCTGTTTCAGTCTGCCAAGAGTTTTCAGCATTACGACAGAGAAGAGTCCGCTTGCCGCATCTTCCTTCATTCCAAGTTTTACCGGAATATAACCGTTGCTCTGCCAGAATTTAAGCAGATCCTCAGCCACTCCGAATGATACACCGAAGAAATCGGTCCGGTCAGAGAGCTGTTTTTCTGCATATCTTAACATTGTCGTGCCGTAACTGTTTCGGCGGAGAGAATCGGGAACAACAATCCTGATAATGCGGAAGAAACGGTAGAAACCGGCATTTTTGAATCCGCAGTGAGCCACCAGAGTCTGAGGAATGAGGTTGCCTCTCGGGCGTCTGCGGTTTAAAAACACCTCCGGCACCATGGAATCCTTCATTTCCTCGCAGATCCCCCACAGCACGCCGTTTATCTCATCCTTTTCGTCTGTAAGAATGAAAAGCCGGTTCAAAGGATTGTCCAGAAGCTGTCTGAGATCTGACGGAGCGGTTTTGTAGTGGCTGCCGCTCAGGAGAGAATACACATCCGCAAGCAATTTTTCGCTTTTCATTAGGTCTTCCGATGATATTTCCTTCATCTGAAGTGAGTCCGCCGCTGCAGGCGGCTCTGCCGCGGTGCGGTTGTCAGAATATCCCGGGCGGAAAATGTCTTTCCAGAGTTTACCAAGTGCGTCATCGTCGTGTCTGAAGCATGTCTCCAGATGGTTGAGCCGGTAGCTCAGCCCCCTCATATCAAGGTAGGGCAGAAATTTGAGCATAATTCCGGAGCCGGTACCTTCGTAGCCGTCTGTTGTTCCTGCCAGGAGAAGCCGTGCGCCGGTGGATACAAGTTCCTTCAGCTTCGGCAGAGGAACAGACGCAACTTCATCAATTACGATGACGTCTCTGGCAGAAAGCTCTTTGGTTGCCAGAGAGTCTATACCTGTAAAATGCATATGGGGATTGTAGTCCAGAATTTTCTTCGCCGCGTGGGAAATCATGCCGGTTACTGTAATGCTGTAGTGCTTTTTGGCAAGTTCTCTTACCATGAAGGCCAGGCGGGTGGATTTTCCGCTTCCTCTGCAGCCTGTGACCAGAAGAACTTTCAGGTAGTCATCAGACAGAAATTCCTTCATTCTGTCAGTCAGTTCCAAAAATCCGAGATCATAATCCTTGTTGGGACGTTCTTTTATTTTCAGAAGATCATCCATGTCGCTTCGGGCGTCAATTCTGATAAACTGCCCGTATTCTAGGATCTTGTTCACCAGTCTCTTCAGGTAGTTGTTGCTGAGCTGAATCCTGCGGTCGGATTTGTATCTCAGGGAATCATCGTCATGAAACAGTTTTGCGTCCGCAAGATCCTCGAATTTTTTAGTTCCGATTACCAGCATTCCGCCTGATGTAACCATTCCCTCCAGTGAGGACAGAACCTCCGGATTCACCCTCTGAAGCGCGGAATATCCGACGCTGTTGAAGCCTTCGCCCAGATGACCGTAGGATTTAGATATGGTTTTGTAGTTTGTTTCGTCCACCACAAAATTGCACAGCTTTTCCAAAGTTGATGACACGAAGCTGTCCTCACCCTCTATGATTACTAGTTTTCTTTCGCTTTTTTTCATAACTTTCCTAAAATTGCACAGACTGCCGGTGACTGGCAGGATCGTCCGGCATACCGTATATTCTGGTCTGACGCCCGCCTTAAAGGGCACGGCCAGTTTCAAATTCCTTGTCATATAATAAGGTAGAAGTTTCTTTCTGCCGATGTAAAACGCTTCGTCTTGTTGTGAATTTGTGACTTTAGACATTACTGCAGTTGTGAAAATATTCAGATTTTGGAATTTTCGCTGAAAATCTGTTTTAAGATCCGGCAAAACAGTTTTTTTTGGGGGGAACAGAGGCAGAAAAATAGTATCCATATCTCATCTTTTTAGTTTGAACATGCTTTTTGGAGGTATAGTCAAGATTTTTGCTTATTAAATGAGTATAATTCAAACGGGGTGTTTTAACTGCCATAACAGGAATTTGTTTGTTAATGTTCGGTTTATTAAAGAAATCTGCCAAAAAAGGAAGCGGGATCGCGATAGGCGTGGGCCCGTCGGCAGTTTATTTTGTCAATAAAAACTCAAAGGAAGGTTTTGTCAGGAAGGATGCTCTTGATAATACTGAGCGTCTGAAGGTTATTTCCGATTACCTTTCTGAAATAGGTGCATCAAGATCTTTAAGAGTCAGTCTTGTTCTTCTCAAGGGTCTTTATAATGTGATACAGATTGACAAACCAAAGGTACCCGACGAGGAATTGCCGAGCGCAATACCGTGGGCGATTAAGGATTTTGTTCAGGATCAGGTGTCAAATCTTGCTGTTGACTACATAGATATGCCAAAATCTCCGTCATATCCAAATGATAAAATCATGGTTGTTTCAGCGGTGAAATCCCTGATTAGATCTCTTATCAGCACTGTTGAAGCCCAGGCTGTTCTGGATATAATTACCGCTGAGGAAATCACTCTGGCTGATTTGTATAATGCTGACGACGAGCATCCTCATCTTATGCTTTTTCAGCCAAACGGTTATGAGCTGTCTCTTGTTGCCATATGGCATTCGAGAATTTTTCTGACAAGAACATTAAGAGGCTACAGTGATCTGCCGAGATACCTGCCGGGTGCGGTATCAACGGAGATACTTGACAATATGTCTCTTGAAATGCAGAGATCCATTGATTATATGGTCGCGCAGCTCAAGCTTCCTTCACCAAAACTGTTAACCATTGCACTGGACTGTCAGGATAATCAGAGTATTGCAGATTATCTGTCGCAGACATTTTCCTTTACGGTTAATGTCATAGGCGAAGAGACTGGAAAACAGTCCATGGCATACCTCCCGCTAGTAGCGGTTCTCGATCGTAAGGATGAGTCCTGATCATGAAAACAAGAATTAATCTATATCTTCCGGAATTTAAGCCTCCTAAGGAACTGCTTTCCATAGCCAGAATTGCCATGCTGACGCTGGCGGTGATGGTGGTTATGATCCTGTGGGTTCTGTATGCGCGGAATGAAGTGTCGGTTCAGCAGAAGAAGAATCAGGAGCTGGTAGAGAAACTTAACAGTGCAACAGAGGAAATGACTCTGTTTCAGCGTGCCGTATCCGAAAGAAGTTCCGGAGAGCAGCTTGAGGCTGAACTGGAAAGGGCCAAAATCAGATACGAGTCAAAGCGGAAGCTGGCCGATGTTCTCAGTCAGATGAAGACGAATACCGGACATAATTATTCAAGTCTGCTTATGGAACTCGCCCAGGTAGGCAGTTCAAACATTGCAATTGAGAGTGTTTCGGCAAACGGACGGGTTGTTACGATTAAAGGAAAAACAACCGATGCAACTGCCGTTGCTGATTTTGTTGAAAATTTCAAGAGACTGGATTATCTGCACAGTCTGTCTTTTGCCTCAGTCAATGTCGGGACTGAGAGTGCAGATCATAGCGGTCTGCTGAATTTCTCCCTGGT
Source organism: Succinivibrionaceae bacterium (assembly GCA_016284235.1). Lineage (GTDB taxonomy): Bacteria > Pseudomonadota > Gammaproteobacteria > Enterobacterales > Succinivibrionaceae > UBA2804. Next base: position 53,030 of record JAEEOK010000009.1, on the reverse strand, counting down.
GGGCTTTGATCCTTCCAGAGGAAAAGAAAAATCAGATGGAGAAAAGAAGTAAATGGCAGGAACTGATGTAGCAAAAGCCGGCCGGAAGAGTTCTCTGGCTGATAAATACAGAGAGCTCAACGCCAAGTTTTTAAAGCAGTCCCGCAGGGATCAGATTTTGATCCTTGTCGCTGCTCTTGTGGTGGTCATAATGCCTCTTTACATGTACGGTGTGGACAGTGCCAAGGTGAACCTCGCCAAGGCCAAGTCTACGTACAATAACACCAAGAAGGAGCTTAGCGACATTGAAAGCGCCAAGAACGAGTGGATGGTGCGGATGCAGCAGGATCCGAACGAGTCGATACGAAAGCAGATTGAGGAATACGGTGAAAAGCTTAAGAATCTGGACAAGGCTCTTGCCAGCTCCACTGTTGATCTTGTTCCGGCCTTTGATATGCCGGGACTGCTTCAGGATATGCTTTCTGCTGTCGGTACGCTCAAGCTTCTGTCCATAGAAAGTATTCCTCCGATGGTGATCGTCGAGGATGATCGCGGCGGAATTTTCCTGTACCGGCACGGCACAAAGCTTGTTCTTGAGGGAGGATACCTTGATGTTATGAAGTACCTGCAGGTGCTGGAGAATCTCTCAAAAAAGTTCATTTGGGGGAATTTAAGTTATGAGGTAAGGGAATTTCCTAAGGGAACGGTTACCATTGAGGTTTATACCCTCAGCAACAGTAAGGATTTTATCAGTGGTTAGGTTTTTATTGTTTTGGACGGTTTTTATACCATTTTGTGTAAATGCGGAAATGCTCAGAGATCCGACGCAGCCTTTGAATTATGCTGCAACGGATTACAGTTCTGCGGAATCTTCAAACGGTTCGCTGAAACTCAGTGCCGTTTTCTACGGCTCAAATCCGTATGCGGTCATAAGCGGTAAGACTGTTCATGTGGGTGAAACTCTCGGGACTTACCGGGTAAGCAGAATTTATGACGGTACCGTGGAGCTGAAGAACGGTGCCGAGACTGTTACCTTGAGAGTGCTCCCCCGGAGTGTTATATCGGGCAAGTAGACGGGATAATTACAGATTATTGATTTTTATGGCGTAAGATGATGAACAGGTTATTTATAAAACTTACTGCATTGATTACGGTGGCGGCTTTATCTGGATGTGCTTACAATCACAGAAAGCCTGCGGAGGTTCAGGGTGAACTGCAGGATGCCATTCTTTCTCATAATGTGGAACTGCCGAGCGATGTGGCGGCGGAGATGAGATCTTCTCCTGCCGGCAGGAATGAAGGTGTCTACGCACCTACACGCAGATTCAGAGTTCAGGCACAGAATATTGATGCCAAAGAGTTTTTTGCCTCTCTGGTAACTGACAGCAACTACAGCATAATTGTGCATCCTCAGGTTTCAGGAAGCATCAGTGTTGATCTTAAGAATGTAACAATCGGAGAGGTGCTGAACGCTGTTAGCAGACTCTACGGATATGATATTCAGCAGAAGGACAGAATTTTCTACGTCTATCCGTCGGATATCAGGACTGAAACATTCAATGTCGATTACCTCCTCGTCGCCCGCAACGGTAAATCATCCCTGAATATTACAACCGGCGGTGTAAGCAGCAAGGAGGATGACAGCGGCGACAGCAACAGCAGTGACAGCAGTTCATCTTCGGACTCGTCCGACAGTGATTCATCAGAGGATTTCAGCGGAGATTCCGGAACGACGGTCAGCACCGCTACAGAAAACGCTTTCTGGACCGGACTTGAAAAGGCTCTTAACAATTTTATCGGCAAGGGCGCCGGCAAGAGTGTGATGGTTAATTCCGAAGCAGGTCTGGTGGTTGTAAGTGCAACACCTTCGGAACTCAGAACCATAAAGGATTTCCTTGACAGTGCAATGCGCCGCATGACCCGTCAGATTCTTCTTGAAGCCAAGATTCTTGAAGTTAATCTTAACGAGGATTTCCAGCACGGTGTTGACTGGGATGTGCTGTGGAATCAGGCCAACAAGTATGACAAGGGATCCATCGGGTTCGGCACTTTCACCCCGGTACCTAACAAAATCAGTGCGAGCCTGGGCGGATTGTTCACTTTCAAGTTCGAGGGCAAGAATGTAACTCCGATTGTAAAACTTCTTCAGACTCAGGGTGATGTAAGCATTCTGTCCAGTCCGAGGATTACCGCCAGCAACAACCAGAAGGCTGTGATCAAGGTCGGCAGTGACGAATATTTCGTTACTGGTGTAGAGTCAAACTCCACCAGCACTGCCTCCGGTACAACAACTACTCCTACGGTTGAGTTCACTCCGTTCTTCTCCGGTGTTTCTCTTGATGTGACTCCGCAGATTGATGATGACAACAATGTGATTATGCATGTTCATCCGGCTGTAATCAGCGTGGAGGAGCAGTATAAGCAGCTCAGTCTCGGTGCAACACTGGATGATATGAACATTCCGATGGCAAAATCGACGATCAGAGAGTCTGACACGGTTGTAAGAGCCAAATCCGGAGATGTGATTATAATCGGCGGCTTAATGAGCGAGAGAAAGACGGACAGGGAGGATAAAATCCCGCTTCTCGGAGATATTCCGTATGTAGGCAATCTGTTCAAAAATTCACAGAAGGCCACGGAGAAGGTTGAACTGGTAATACTGCTTCATCCGATTGTTGTGGAGCGCGACACATGGAAGAACGAGCTTCGCCGCTCAAATGAACTTCTTGAATCTTGGTATCCGGAATCGGCTGAATCCGTTTCTACAAGAGGTCTGATTAAGGATTAGTCAAAATGTATGAATCCTTTTTTGGATTGAAGGAGCCTCCGTTTGCGCTGACGCCGAATACCAGTTTCTATTACGGTTTGCCGCCTCATCAGGAAGCGCTTCAGGTGCTGAAAACAGCCCTTGAGGAGGGTGAGGGTTTTATAAAGGTTACCGGAGAGGTCGGAACAGGAAAGACTCTCGTTTTAAGAAAGCTGATGAATGCCGACTGGAGCTGGAATTTTGAAATAGCATATTTGCCGAATCCTTATCTTACAGCTGCGGAGATGAGGGTTTCACTGGCAAGGGAACTCGGCATAGAAGGTCTTTCCGACGGCAGTGAACTTTCAGTTACTGATGCCATCAACAGGCGTCTTATAGAAATTCACAGAGAAGGCCGCAGGGTAATGGTTCTGATTGACGAGGCCCAGGATCTTCCTGATGAGACCATGGAGGCTATTCGTCTTTTCGGCAACCTTGAGACGGAATCGGAAAAGCTTATTCAGATTGTTCTTTTCGGTCAGCCTGAGCTGGATCAGAGGCTGAGTCAGGATAAGTTTAGACAGTTCAGACAGCGCATTTCTTTTTCCTACAGTCTCAGACCTCTTAATCTGCCTGAAACCGAGGCGTATATACAGTACAGACTTAAGATAGCGGGGTATGAGGGGTATCAGCTTTTTACCAGAAGTGCTGTGAAGAAACTGTGGAAGGCAAGCCGCGGCATACCGCGACTGATAAATGTGCTGGCGCATAAGAGTCTTATGCTTGCATACGGCAGCGGATGTATCAGAGTAAAGCGGGGCATGGTGAAGTATGCCGTTATGGATACACCTGATGCAACGGGCTATATCAACGGAACATCCAGAATTTTGCTTTCGATTCTTCTGATTCTTGCGGCTGTTGCCGTGTGTTTGTTAAGTGAAGGCTGGTTTAAATGACCGGTTTTTATTGAGGTGTAAATGAGCGTCATAAATCGAATGCTGAAGGATCTGGAGAAAAGATCCGCAAGCGGTGATCCGAGTGTATATCATCCCGAGCCGCAGAGAAGTTCGAAGGTTTTGATTGCCGGTCTGGTCGCTGCCGTGCTGATCCTTCTTGGAGCACTTGGCGGAATGTTTTGGTATCAGTACTCGTCAAAGGAGCAGAAGGTGCCTGCTCCGGTATCCGTAGCCGCTGAAAATTCTGCAGGCAGGACAGAAAAGACAGAGGCCGAAGCTCCTTCTGTTCAGAGTACCGGTGATCTGGAGACGGCGGAATTGAAGAGCGGTACCGAAACAACAGATGAGGAGCTGGCAGCTCTTGAGGATGAAATATACGGACCGGACGAGTCCGCGGCTGTTGAAACAGCTGAAACAGCTAAAGTGGAGCAAAGAACAGCTTCACGGAGGATCCCGGAGGAAAAACAGCCCAAGGTCATGAAGGTTCAGGAGGTCAAACTCACCAAGTCTCAGGAGATAGAGCTGGATCGCAAGGCTGTGGGAACTGCGCTATCCATGGGTAAAATTGACGATGCCAAGGAAGCTCTGAGATCCATGCTTTCAAGGGATCCGTCCAATACATTTGCCAGAGAGAAGCTTGCTGCGCTGCTTTACGGCGAGGGCAGACTTGCCGAAGCCAAATCTGTTCTGAATCAGGGTATATCCGGTCAGCCTGCATACAGCAACTACAGGCTGCTTCTGGCTAAGATTCTTGTAGAGGAGAACCGCAGGCGTGAGGCTCTTGGGATACTTTCTGCATATTCGCCTAAGGCTGATAAGGAGAATCTTGACTATCTGGCGCTTGAGGCATCGCTTGCGACAGATCTCAATGAGTCCATTATTGCGGTTGATGCATACAGCAGACTGACCAGAATCATGCCTAAGGAAGGCAAGTGGTGGCTGGGTCTGGCTATAGCCTTCGATCGCCAGGGCACTGTCTCTGCCGCAAAGGCAAACTACAGACAGGCTCTTAATCTTGGATTGCCTGAGGCTTCGCACAAATTTGCTCAGCAGAGGCTGACGGAACTGGGAGGAAGTAAAAAATAACTATGGCTATCCGTCCTAAACTTAAAATGCGTCTTGGAGATCTCCTGGTTAATGAGAATATCATTACCGAGGAGCAGCTGATAAATGCGCTGTCATATCAGAAAAAATCCGGTCTGAAACTTGGTAAGGCGCTGATAGAACTTGGATTTATTGATGAGGATCGTCTGTTGCATTTTCTTTCGCAGCAGCTTGGAATTCCGTACATAGATCTGTCTCATGTTTCAATTTCTACAGATGCCGTGAATCTGATCCCCGAGGTTCACGCCCGCCGCTTCAGAGCTCTTGCCATCAATGTGGACAACAGCGATGTTGTTACTGTTGTAATGAGCGATCCGGCAGATTTGCAGGCAATGGATTTTCTGTCCAATATTCTGGCTCCGAAGGAAATCTCCCTGGCTATAGCCCGAGAAGAACAGCTGCTGCAGTATTTTGATCAGCTCTACCGCAAGACAAAGGAAATCGAGAACTTTGCCCATCAGCTCCAGGAGGAGTACAAGGGCAGTGATTTTGATATGGGACAGGCCAACGTTGTGGCCACCGAGAGCGAGGCGACAGTTGTCAAGCTGCTGCGCACTGTGTTCGAGGATGCGATTCAGGTTCATGCCTCGGATATTCACATTGAACCGGATGAAAAGGTTCTGCGCATACGTCAGCGTATTGACGGAGTCCTTCATGAAAACGTAATGAACGAGGTCAAGATTGCTCCTGCCCTGGTACTTCGTCTGAAGCTTATGTCAGGACTGGATATTTCTGAAAAGCGTCTGCCTCAGGACGGACGCTTCAGAATGCGCGTCAAGGGACATGATATAGATGTGCGTATTTCAACTCTGCCGGTTCAGCACGGCGAGTCAGTGGTAATGCGTATTCTTGATCAGTCGGCAGGTCTGCTTAAGCTTGATGATGTAGGTATGCCTCCTGAGACGCTTGCAATGTTCCGCCGGCAGCTTCACCGTCCGCACGGTCTGATTATGGTTACCGGTCCTACCGGCTCTGGAAAAACAACTACTCTTTACGGTGCATTAAGTGAGCTTAATACCGCCGGCAACAAGATTATTACAGCCGAGGATCCTGTGGAATACCGGCTTCCGCGAATTTCCCAGGTTCAGATTAATGCAAAAATCGGTCTGACATTTGCGTCTGTTTTAAGGGCGGTGCTGCGTCAGGATCCTGATGTTATCCTGGTTGGTGAGATGCGTGATCAGGAAACAATGGAAATCGGCATGAGAGGTGCTCTGACAGGTCACCTGGTGCTGTCGACACTGCATACAAATGATGCTATTTCGTCGGCCCTTCGTCTTATGGACATGGGGGCTCCGGGTTATCTGGTGGCATCGGCTCTTCGCACAGTTATCGCACAGCGGCTTGTGAGGAAGATCTGTCCGTACTGCAAGGAAGTGCATGAGATAGATGAAAGTGACAAGGCTTTTCTGGAAACTGTAATCGGTCCGGGTGCAGGAGCACAGAAATTTATGCATGGAAGAGGATGCCAGAGCTGTAATTTTACCGGATATCACGGACGTGTAGGTGTTTTTGAGGTTCTTGAACTGACTCCTCCGATGATGGATGCCCTGAGAGCAAATGATGCAGAACGCTTTGCTATTGTTGCACGCGAGGATCCTTCGTATCAGCCTTTGGTGAAAATGGCATATGACTATGCGATTAAGGGCGTGACATCTGTGGAAGAGGTTTTACATTTGTCAGAGGTTGTTAAGTAATTATGCCTTTATATTCATTCGTGGCTCGCGATGCTGCTGGAGCTGAAATAAAAGGAACTCTGGAGGGCATCAATGAAAATGCAGTTGCCGAGGCACTGATTACACGGGGTGTTTTCCCTCTCAGAATAACAGTGGATACCGGTAAGAATTCTTCTGAAAAGTCTTTTCTGAAAAAAATTTTCAGCAAGAAGATTTCTCAGAATGATCTGCTTATGTTCTGCCGGCAGATGTATTCGTTGAGCAAGGCCGGTATTCCGATTATGAGTGCGCTGCACGGACTTTCAGAGACTGTGGAGAATCAGCAGCTGGTTGATGTTCTGAAGCGCCTGGAAAGTGATCTGGCAGGCGGTCTTCCGCTTGCTGCGGCAATGAGCAGGTATCCGAAGGTCTTCAACAGACTTTTTGTATCTCTTATCAATGTAGGTGAAAATACCGGCCGTCTGGAGGAATCGTTTCAGCAGCTTGCTGACTACATATCTCTGGAGGTGGAGACAAAGAGACGGGTCAAGTCGGCACTGAGATACCCGGCTATTGTAATCTGCTTTGTGGTTGCGGCGCTTGTCATACTTAATATCTGGGTAATACCTGTTTTTGCCCAGATGTTCAAAAAATTCGGAGCAGATTTGCCGCTTACAACCAGGATCCTTATAGGCTCTTCCAATTTCTTTGTAAATTATGTATGGGCTATTGTACTTATTCTTGTGGCGGTGCCTACATCATGGATTATGTGGATCAGGTCCGAGAAGGGGTCACGATGGTGGGGAAAGGTTCAGATTAAACTTCCGGTGGTCGGATCAATTCTTTTCAGATCCCAGCTGGCAAGATTTGCCCGGAGCTTTTCCATTATGCTGAATGCGGGCGTAGGTCTTAATACGGCGCTTACTCTGGTGGCCGGAGCTGTAGATAATGCGTATCTGTCCGATAAGATTCTTGGAATGTGCGCCGGTGTGGAAAGAGGAGAGTCGCTTTATCAGACAGCCGTGGCAAGTGATATGTTTTCACCTCTGGTGCTTCAGATGATGGCTGTAGGCGGTGAGACCGGACAGGTCGATACATTGCTGCTTGAGGTGGCCGACTACTATGATCGTGAAGTTGATTTTGAACTTAAGGGTCTGACTGCCAAGATAGAACCGATTCTGCTGATTATTGTGGCTGTTATTGTTCTCATACTGGCTTTGGGTATTTTTACTCCGATGTGGGATATGTACGGCGCAATGAGTGGAAAAAACAAGTAGGGGAAATGAAAGTCGGGAATCGCGGGAAATATGAGCCGTGAATCAAATGAGTCTGAGAATCAGACGAAAATGTTTATTTTCTGGGTAAGCATACTGATTATTCTTGTTCTCATCGGAAGCGGACTGCGAAAGCTGCTTTCCAATGCAGATGAGGCAGCCATGGTCTCCATGGATACGTTAAGAGCATCCTTTTCCGAAAGGGTTCAGCTGATTCATGTTTACTGGATCAATAACGGGAAAAAGTCACCGCAGTTTCTTGATGTTCAGGGCTGGGATGATGAGGACACAGTCCGCATAGCCTATAAACTGAATTCGCAGGGATGGGTGGTGGATGCAGGCTTTGTGGGAAAACGCAAAAATTTGGGTACTAATCCGTGTGAGAGACTCTGGGAGAGTATTCTTCAGAAGAATTCTTTTGAAGTCATGGGGAAAATACAGGCACAAACAGTTAACCACGACAGTGCATGCACGTATAATGTGAGTGATGACGGTTATATGAAATACACCTTCTCCGACGGTGCCGTAAGACTTTACGGAGTACCGGCAGAGTAGGAAAAGAAAAAAACGGGTGGATAATATGAAAAAAAGATCTGGTTTTACTTTGATTGAACTTGTTATTGTTATAGTAATACTTGGTATCCTTGCTGTAACGGCACTGCCTAGATATCTTGATGTTACAGAAGAAGCAAAAAATGCCAGCGTGGAGGGTGTCGCCGGCGGCTTTGCCACAGGTATTCTTCTGGTTAGAGGTCAGTGGGAGGCCAAGGGCAGAACCAGGGAGGGCGGAGTCAACACCATTATGTATGACGGCAACCGCTTTTTCCTGACAACTCCGTCAACCGAGGAGACAGAAAAAGGATATGTTTCTCCGGGATATCCCCTTGATACCAATGACAGTGACTCTCATGCTGATCAGCCGGGCAGCCTGAACAGCAGGCGCTGTCTTTATATCTGGAACAGAATTCTTCAGAATCCGCCAAAGGCTACAGATAACTTCAGCGAGGTTGAATCAAGCAAGAATGACATGAAGTATTATGTGACCAAGAGCGGAACAGGATACGATTCTAAGTGTCACTACTATCTGGTTATATCACTGGACAAGAACAGTGACGGTAACTACAAGGAGCCGGGAACGACAACTTCAAAGTACAAGAGCTTCACGTACCGTCCGGCTTCAGGTCAGGTGGTAACATATATCAACAATGACAATTCTGCACAGAATGACGACTAGCAGTTCTTGTTCAATTTACCGGTTGTAACCAAGAGGCATCGGAAGAGCTGCTTGAGATTTTGCCGGTAAGCGGAATGAGATAACGGATTGCTTCTATCTTCGGGGGAATTCTGTTTTTGCGGATGTGTTCATGGTGCAGTTTTGTTATCTGAACGGGGAATATCAGCGGAGAGATATGATGAAATCCGGTGCAGGTTTTACAATGGTTGAACTGATAACAGTTATAATTCTTGTGGGTATTCTTACGGTGTCGATATCCTCTAAAATAATTACTCTCAACAGTGATCGCGATGAGGGGTATCTTCATGAATTTGAAGTCAGACTTCGCCTGGTGCAGGAAATCAATATGAACCGTGCTGACGGATCCTGTGTTGCAGCAGTTATTTCCAACAACGGTTTCTGGCATCAGGAGGTCGGAAATTGTTCATCCGGACAGAAAATAGCAAACAGTTCCAAGCGGCTCAGCGTTAATGAATTTGACGGAGATTTTGTCGTCAATTCATCGTCTAATAATAAGGCGGTGGTCGTTTTTGACGGTCTGGGTGCCGTATATTTCTGCGGCAGCGGCAGTCGTACAGCTGATGTGACTGTATCACCGCAGAAGAAAGACTGCAGAATTACCCTTGGCAAGAATGGAAGCGGCGTGCTGATAAGCTCTGAGGGGTATATTACTCTGTTTTAGGGCCGGATACTGGACTGAACTGAACGGTTTTGTTTGTAACCGGAACAGAAATATCTGAACTTAATTTAAAATATGTGATATTGGCACCGTAATTGCGAAAAAACGATGCAGAATATGCAGATTTTTGAATGTGTATCAAAATTATTATTTTGTTTTTTGATATAAAGTATTTTACTATAGTGCCGATTATAGATTACGGTGCAAGGGATTGGATCCTTAAGCTCCGAATTGTAAGAGGAATTTTTTTGATTTTCAAAGGAGTGAGGAACACATTATGAGAAAGTCTTCTGGCGGTTTTACACTGATTGAGTTAATTGTTGTTATTGTTATTCTTGGCATTCTTGCGGTAACAGCTGCACCTAAGTTTATGAATCTTCAGGGTGATGCAAAGGCTGCTTCCCTTAAGGGTGTACAGGCTGCTCTTAATTCTGCAAAGTCAATGGTTTATGCAAAGGCTCTGCTTAATTCTGCCGAGAAGAAAGAGAATACAACCGTTACTGTGAACGGCGATGATGTGGCTATAGTTTACGGTTATCCAGCAGCAACCAAGGTAGCTCTCGGCAAGGTTCTGGATGTGGATTTCGATAATGACTACCACCTTGTGGCTAGTGACGGTGTGGCTCATGTTTATATTATCGATCCTAGTGCAACGGGTGATAGTTCATACGGTCAGTATACGGGTAAGTGCGAAGTTGTGTATACTGAGGCTGAAGATGCTGACACCCCGGCTACAGCGGTTGCCATAACAACAGATTGCTAATTCTTAAATATTTTACAGTTTCTTAATGCTTTTTATCGCTCAGAGCCGGCAAGTTCTGGGCGTTTTTTTACAGAGATTGGTATGAAGCAAGTAGGAAAAGGTTTTACGCTTATTGAATTTGTAGTTGGCATGGTGCTTCTCGGCGTCGCCTGTGCGGGATGTCTTTCCTTACTTATTTCCCAAAAAGATGCTTATCGGGATCCGCTGGTGCAGCAGATGTCGGTTCAGATCTTTAACAAGATCAGAAGTGAGATAATCATACGCTCCTTTGATGAAAATTCCGAACAGGGAGGCGGATTTTACCGCTGCGGCGAGTCGGTGAACAATATAATCATGGACAGCTGCAAGACATCTGTGGGATTGGACGGATCTGAAAAGGCACTCGGCGACTTTAACGATGTGGATGATTTTATAACTTCTGATATTTGTAACAGGGTTTCAGAACTGGCATGCAGAGACGGCGAATACGTTCCGGCGTCATTCTTCTTTGAAACCTTTGACTATGACAGTGAGGTCAATACGATTCTTGAAGATTACCATGTCAAGATCAAAGTTTCTGCTTGTCCTATCGGAGGACTTTCCGGCACTTCTGCTGAAATTAAATGTAACGGCAGTGACGATCACAGTGCCAAGAAAATTGATATCAGTATTCTTCAGCGTGACGGCAATGTTATTGATTATTCTTTCATAAAGGCCAATATTTAGGTGGACTATGATTAGGGAAGGAAAGGGATTCACACTCATTGAATTGATAGTGACTATGTTAATTCTCGGAATTCTGTCCGCTATGACCTCAAAGTTTGTAGCAGACGGGATGACCTTTTATGTGGAAGCCAATACAGTCCGCAGAGTGAATGCCGATCTTGGTTTTCTTACTCTCAAACTCCGCAAGCTTTATGAAAACTCTGTGCCGAATTCTCTTGCTATCAGTTATGATGCGTCGAGGATAACATTTGTACCTGTGCAGGGCGCATACGGTTTTTTCTATGTGTCCAAGGATGAGACCGGAGGTTTTGATCAGTCCGAGAGAGTCCTTTATGCTGTCAAGTCTCCTTTTTTTAAAGTTTCCTCAGAATCTCTTCCTTATCTGGCATTCAGTTCATCAAGCGGAAATGTGTATTATAAGGTTAAGTCAATAGAGGCTCTTGATTCCGATAATCTATACAGGTTTACTCTGGATAATGAAGGTTCGTTTGCTCCTCTGTCCGAGGCCAGAAGACTGTATGTGATTGATCAAAAAAAGCAGTATGCCTCTGTCTGCTATGACGGCGAGGAGATGGCTGTCAGACTCTACTATCATCAATCATCTGGGGAAGGCGTTGACTGTGTCAGCAAGGGAGCTGTGCTTGCTTCAAATGTTGCGGATATTCAGTTCAGAAAAGTAGATGGTTCCTACAATCCGTTCGGTGAACTTGAGATTCTGTATACATTCCGTTATCCGGGTATGGAGGTTAATGACGGCAAACTTGTTCAGAGAATAGGAGTACGTAATGCGCCGTAGTATTTTCAGAAGGGAAAACGGCAGTACCCTGGCTGTTGCTCTCTTTGTAATTGTGGTTCTCGGTATGCTTGCAGCAGCTCTTTTCAGAATGAGAGTTGACAGCTCTGATGCTCATGTTCATGCAGTTATGTATGCAAATGCCGAACTTGCAGCCTATTCCGCACTGGAAACGGCAACGTACAAGCTTTATCCTCTCGGTCGCCACAGTGCTGATGATCCGACTACCGGTACTGATTCTGCAGTCGGAGGATGCATAAGAGTGCCGGAAAAAATAACCTTCAGTGATTCATCTTTTCCCGCTCTTTCCAGATGTTCAGTAAAAATTGACTGCCAGCGGAGAATGGCAGTGATTGACAGAGATGAAAATTTCGGAGTCTATACGACTCAGACTAATTATTTTCTGAAGGCTGTTGCCTCGTGCAGCGCCGGAAGGGAGGGCGATGAAAATTTTTACTCTGTGTCTAAAACAGTTTATTCAGGTATAGTTGACGGAGATTAGTATGAAAAAATACTTTTGCCTTTTCCTGAATTCTTTTTTATTTTTCTTTTCAACAGTTTCTGCGGCGGCAACGCAGTCTTTTGCAGATTTAGATTATCCCTTTAAGGAACTCTTCAAATATAAATTTACATACAGCCATCCTGTAGGCAGATCATTCGATGGAGTGATTGGGCCTATGACATCGTTTTATCAGGTGGATCCGGATAATGGCAGCATTTCCTGTCCTAACAGGTATGAAACAAATTTTGCCGTGAATGCATCAGGTGAAATTTCACAAATAACCAATAATGGATTGAGCAATACCAGTTATTTAAGCAGTTCCGCCTACTATTACTGCTACACACCTGCTGGCAGTTCCCCTTTTTCTGTTTCTTTTAATCGGGTGTCGAATGCAGCTGTAACCTATGAGCGAAAAACTGTAAGCTCAAGCACAACAGATCTTGCAAAGCATATATCTGGATACAGTTCGCAGAAGGAAGCTCTCGAACATATCGAAATTCTGGGTGATGTTAAAGTAAGTAATAAAAAGATTGAAATTGACGGGTATTATGCCATTCATGCAAAATCTGTCGGTTTTGCCAGAGGCGTTGAAATCAGTACAAACAGGGCTTTTCTGATTATATCCGACGGCGATGTAAAATTTGACGCGACAAATGAGGCCTGCGACTGGCTGGGTATTTTGAGCAGTTTATGTCGAGCACTTCTTCCATCTGATAAAAATATCAGCATCAGCAATACCTATATTCTCTCCGGAGGCACGGTGAGTCTGAATTCAGAAATGGTAAAAATCGGCTACGGTGTTATTACCGATAACAAAAGCAACCATTATCAGCCGGGTGTTTATCTTGATAATGTCAAAATATCCGCCGGCGATATTGAAATGAGCAGCACGCCGTTGAAAGGTATTTTGGGACAGCTCACACCTTTAAAATACAGAGGTGATTCAGAAGATAACTATTATGTTCTTTCTACTAATCTGATTAGTTTTCCGTCAAGGGATTTGTGGGATTTTAACATTCAGCCAGGCCTGCCTGAAGTTACACTTTCAACATCCGGGACTCATGCAACATGCGAGCAGGGCTGGGTATCAGTTACTTCCAGTGACGGATCCGTTGATGCCGTGACTCTTACAATAAAGTCCGGCAGCGGTCAGTTTGTGCAGAACGGAGTTGCTTCAGCAACTGCTGATGTTCTCACTGACGGATCAAGAGTGTCAGTTATGGCTCAGGGTGAGGGAGCTGTTGAAATTGGAGTTTCCGGCAGGGATTACAGCTGTGAAAGTGACTGTTCTCTTGATTTTAAGGAGAGTGTTATCAGAATTTTTCCGTCCAAGAACGCCTCCGGCGGTTTTGATTCCTCCAATAATGCGTTTTATGCAGGAAAAGATGTTCAGATCTACATGGCAGTGATTAGAAACTCTGATGATGATCCGGCAGTATGTGAAGCAGGAACCTTCAAGGACGGTAATGTTAATCTTCAGCTTACCTACAACAGTGCAGTCAGAGAAGGACTTGATTTTGTATCGTCTTCTGATAACAGTTCAGTAGCCTCTTCCGGCGGCACAGCAGTTGTTCCTGACTTTGACGGCTCTTTTTATACCATCCCGTCCTTCAGATATTTTGATGCCGGCTCAGTTACTCTCAAGGCGTCCGGTGTTATGGATGTGGCAGACGTTTCTACAGATATCCAAATTGAAGGTGAGGCAACTTTCAGATTTGCGCCGTTTGGTATTCAGATAAATGTTCAGAGCACCTGTGGCTCTGATGAAGAATGTGCAAAGGTTACAGCTCTGTCTGAAGATGAAAAATATCTTGCCGGTCAGAGTTTTAATGCAGTCTATATTCCAAAGGCCTACTGCAGTGAAGGCGAGTCAGGAAAGTCTGAGGATCTGGCCAACTGCAGAACTGTTCCAAGTTACGGTTATGATCAGGATCATACTCAGCAGATTTTTGTGCGTGCAGAAAATATACGGGACGATTCAGCTGAAAAAGGCAATTTCATTTCGCCAAATACATTGAATCTCAACCAGCACGGAAGTGACGAGGCGTCTGGTTCTGTTTCCTCAGACGGCAGCACTTTAAGAGTCTCTGATATAAGTGACGTCGGTGAGTATGATATTACGGTTGATGAATATTCCGACACTCTTTCCGGTCTTACCGTAGCCAGATCGACACTGCGGCTGCCAGGCTACGTTGCACCGTATGATTTTGAATTTAAACCGTATTCGTCAGCCCAGCCTCAGATACAGAATTCCTGCAGAGCTGCTTCGGCGGATCAGTTGTCATTTACATATTTCGGACAGCCTGTCGCTCCTAGACTTTATGTTACTGCACGCAGCAAATCAGGATCAGTCACCGGTTTCTTTGACCGGACTCATTATCCGCTGATAGACAGATATTCTCTTCAGGCAGAAATTTTTACATCATCATCCGGAAGCTACACTCCTCTTTACAACACAATAAACGGAGTTAAATCAAGGCGTATAGTCCATTGTTCCGGGTGCGGCGATCCGGTTTTGGCAGATTCCTGGAGCGGAGGTGTTTTATATCTTAATGCAACCGACTCCGAACTGCTTGCCGCGGGTGCGGACAGTACTGCGGCAACCCCGTATCATTACAGAATTCTAGCCAAGGGTTATACTCCTGCTCTTGAGGGAGCGGAACGCATATATGATTACCGCAGCGAGGCACCCCGCTACGACGGTACTTCATGGAACCGTTTTTATGTCTTTATGAGTCTTGGTGTCAGAGAGGAAACCGACAGTGACGGAGTCTACCGCAGTGTTCACGCCTCTGATGAAGTTGGAAGTCTTGACTTTTCTTACACTGATCTTGAGGGAAGAACAGCAGCGGCGGCATTATATATGCGCAATCCTCTTGAGATGAGAATGGGCAGACTTGCTCTGTCAAATGCCAGAGTTGCCCCGGCATCAAATCTTTTTATGCCTGTAACTGCTGAGTTCTACCGCACAGTTGTAAAAAATGACGCTGTAGCTTCGCAGGGATGGGTTACCAATACTGATGACAGCTGTACCGTCTTAAGTCGTGATGCCTTTTTTATCGAACCGTTCGGTGATGCAGGAAAGACTGTTTATCTGAAAAACGGCCTTTCTGTGGATTACGGCAACGGGATGAAGTCCGAAAAGGCTGAACTTGTTTCCTCCAGGGATAATTCCGCCGAAGCATCCGACAGAACCGTGGCTCAGAACGGATTAATGTATCTGAGGATCAGCAGACCGGTGCCGAAGAGTTCAGGCGGAGCATCTAAAACAGTGATGTTCCAGCTCAGAGACTGCTCCGTCGGCAGAAATTACTCTCTTGAACCTGGAACTTCCTTTGTTCCTGTAAGAGATATATCAGGAATTGATCCTGTATCCGCAGGTCCTTACTGGCTGGGAACATCTCTTGAAGGTATAGATCAGGCTCAGGGGGCATTTCGGGCCTGGCCGGGCAATGATCGCGTTCTGTACCGTCTGGATACATTCGGACAGTAACTGAAACGATGTTGCATTTTGGCAAACATACGCCGTTTGACTTGATTTATTAGGTGTCGGCAGCGGCTCTGCATTTTTTGGCCGCTGAATGAACTGATGATTTAAATACTGCATTAGTTGACATCCTTCTCTGCCTGAAGGCTGAGGATTCCTGACGGTTCCCCATGCTGCAGGTTGCCCTTGGCGGTTTCACGCTGCTGACCGGCAATACGGTTCACTTCACAAGCTTTGCTGTGCCCCGGTCTGGTTTGCCGCTATCGAGAAAGCCGAAGTCATCTCTGTCAGCAAGAAGTCTATACCTAATTTTATGCCTTATATCCCCGCCCTGAAGGACGCGGTTTTACGGCACGATCAGATTAAAGGAATTTGTTGAATTCCTTTTTTTATTTTTATTCGGTTAATTCTTATCAATATGTTACAATACCGACAATTTTTGATTACCCCAACAATTTCAGTAAATTTGGAATTAGAAGATGTTTAAATTTTTGAGCAATATGTTCAACAATGAGATCTCGATAGATCTAGGTACTGCTAATACCCTCATATACGTAAAAGGAAAGGGTATTGTGCTGAATGAACCGACAGTGGTAGCAGTTCGCCATGACAAGGAGTCAAAGCACGGATACGTTGTTGCTGTAGGAAAGGAGGCCAAGAAAATGCTTGGCAGAACTCCTAATTCTATTGAGACAATACGTCCTATGAAGGATGGTGTGATCGCAGATGTTGATTACACTGAAAAAATGCTGAAGTATTTTCTTAAGACTGTTCACGGTAAAGGATTTTTTACACCGGATCCTAAAATTCTTATCAGTGTTCCAGGCAAGGCATCCAAGGTTGAACGTCAGGCTATTAAGCGTGCTGCTGAAAATGCAGGAGCTACAGAGGTTTATGTTATTGATGAACCGATGGCGGCTGCACTTGGAGCTGATCTTCCTGTAGCTGAGGCAACAGGATCTATGGTTGTAGATATAGGCGGCGGTACTACGGATATAGCCATTATTTCTCTCAGCGGTATGGTTTACGCGCAGTCTGTGAAGATCGGCGGTGATCGCTTCAATGATGACATCGCTACCTATATAAAGAAAAATATGAAAGTTTCCATCGGCGAGCAGACTGCTGAAAGAATTAAGGAGCAGATTGGAACAGCTTACAGCTCTGGAAAGGAAGACGTTAAGTTTCTTGATGTGCGCGGCCGTCATCTTGACGGTATTCCTGCCCAGATTCAGATAAGTTCTGAACATGTCAGGGAAGCTCTTTCTCAGTCTCTTGCAACCATTGTGGCTGCTGTTAAGGTCGCCCTTGATGCATGTCCTCCTGAACTTTCTGCTGATATCAGTGAAAGAGGTATTGTTCTTACCGGTGGCGGAGCACTGCTTCACGGTATTACTACTTTGCTTGCAGAGCAGACAGGTCTTCCTGTGGTAGTGGCTGAGGATCCTCTAACTTGTGTTGCAAGAGGCGGCGGCAAGGCGATTGAAATGCTTACCAAGGCTCAGCGCGATATTTTTCAGGGTGAGTAGCAGTTTAAACGCAGTTTAACCGGACTGACTTTTACTCACCCGGAGGAGAATAATGAAACAGCAGGATCAGTATCGGGGAATTCCTCCTTCCTATCGTTTTTTCGTAGCTGCACTTCTGTCCATCGGATTGGTGCTGGCCGATACGAGTCTTCACATTTCAAAGGAAATAAGAGTATCTGTTGATACTCTTATGGGTCCTTTATACTCAGTTGCCAATACTCCTTCTGTACTCACCTCGGCGCTGCATCAGCAGATGCGAACAAGATATCAGCTTGTGGAGGACAACCGCAGACTCCAGGAAACTCTTATGATCCTCAAGGGTGAGCTGCTCAAGTATGCTCAGATGAAGCAGGAGAACGAGAAGTTAAGGGCGCTTCTGGGTTCTCCGATTCAGTCAGATTCAAGAGTCGAGGTTGCTGAGATTATGAGTGTGGCAACAGATCCTTTTGAGCAGCGTATTGTTATAAACAAGGGGAAGCTTGCCGGTGTGTATGAGGGGCAGCCTCTTATCGGTGAGGATGGAATTATCGGTCAGATTACCGATGTATCACCGAATATGAGCAGGGCTATTCTCATATCGGACAGAAAACATTCCATTCCGGTCAGAAATATTAGAAATGACATCAGAGGTATTGCCAGCGGCACGGGTCAGGTTGATATGCTGATTATGGATGATTTGCCAAGAAATGTGGATATCAAGGTCGGCGATCTTCTAGTCACTTCCGGTCTGGGTGGCAAATTTCCGAGGGGATATCCTGTTGCAAGAGTGGTGGAGTATTCCGCTGACAACGGAACCGGTTTTGCCGAGGTCAAAGCCCGTCCTATAGAAGACTTAAACAGGATTCGCTATGTTCTTCTGATGTGGCCTTCTGAATATTTTACGCCTAATGGTCAGAACATGGGACTTGAGAGTATCAATTATATAAAAAACCACGGGGTGTCTCTTGTACGGTAACTTCTTAACCTTTCTTATGGTTTACGGTTCGCTGTTTGTGGCACTCATCCTTAATCTGATAGAGCCTCCCGCCGTGCTTAAGTATTTCTATCCGAATATACTTCTCCTGACAGCTATGTTCTGGGCTGTGAAGATCCCGCGGATGGTAAATGTCGGACACGGTTTTATGGCCGGTTTACTGCTTGATCTTCTTGTGGGAAGTACACTTGGAATCAAGGCCTTTGCGTTTTCTCTTATGTTTTTCATGCTGACTTCGGCTTTTTCCAAGCTTGAAACTTACTCTCTTCTTCAGCAGTCGGTATCCATTGCCATAATTTCATTTGTAGGGCAGATTGTCACTTTCTGGTTAGAACATCTCTTCGGCCTGGCTTTTATCGATTATCACACGATCCTTTCCTGTGTATCGGATATGATTTTCTGGCCTGTACTCTGGGTATCACTCGGGTTTTTAATGAGGTTTCGACATGTCAGAAATACCAACAGTCAGTTCTAATGCTTCTTTTTGTCTCGCTTCCGCTTCTCCGCGCCGTCAGCAGCTTCTGAGGAATGCCGGTTTTTGTTTCAGCATAGTCAGACCGCAGATAGATGAAACAGTAAGACCGTTTGAACTTCCCCTAGGATATGTCCAGCGTATGGCTGAGACCAAAAGCAGGACCGGCTTCAGCATGAGCGGATGCTGTCCGACTCTTGGTGCGGACACGGTAGTAATTCTTGATAATAAAATTATAGGCAAACCCGGAAATTATGAGGATGCTGTACGGATCCTCAGACTCCTTTCCGGAAGAGTTCATCAGGTGGCAACGGCTTTTGCCTTTACCAACGGTTACGGTTCTACAGCATCAGATATTGTTACAACGGAGATCACTTTCAAGCAGCTTTCTCCTGCTCAGATAGAAGCCTACTGTGCAACCGGTGAACCTATGGATAAGGCCGGTGCCTATGCCATTCAGGGAGAAGGCGGTAAATTTGTTGCAAACTGTAACGGCTCCTTCAGCAATGTTGTCGGACTTCCTATGGAGGAGACTGCACTTATGCTTGCAAGCTACGGGATATTTCCAGTCTCTTCACCTGCCGTCACCGGTTTCGGCCTGGATGCTCTTTTCTAGTTTTGTAAGACAGTTTGCGGGTATTTGAATATCTGCATCGGAGGCTTTTTTTTCATGTCGGTTGAATTGCTTGTTAATGTTACTCCGGTTGAGACCAGAGTGGCTCTGGTTGAGCACGGACTTCTGCAGGAAGTTCATGTTGAGCGTCAGACTAAACTCGGTATGGTGGGCAATATTTACAAAGGCAAGATTACAAGAATACTTCCCGGAATGCAGGCGGCCTTTGTTGATATAGGAATGGATAAGGCTGCGTTTCTTCATGCATCTGATATAGTTCCGCATACTGAATGCGTCAATCCTGAAGAAAAAGAACACTTTCAGGTTCAGGATATTGCAAAACTTGTAAGTCAGGGTCAGCATATTATTGTTCAGGTGGTTAAGGATCCTATCGGAACTAAGGGAGCAAGGCTTACCACAGATATTACTCTTCCTTCCCGTTATCTGGTCTTTATGCCGGGCAGTGCGCATATTGGTGTCTCGCAGAAAATTCACTCTGAAGAGGAAAGAGAACGCCTGAAAGTATGCGTTGAGAAATATATTGATTCTGACGGCGGTTTTATTGTCAGAACTGCAGCGGAGGGAGTATCTGAAAGGGAGCTTGAACAGGATGCTTCATTTCTAAAATATGTTTGGAATCAGATAAAACAGCGCCGTAAGGAAACCAAGGACTGCGCGGTTCTTTATGAGGATCTTCCTCTAGCATTCAGACTACTTCGCGATTTTGTCGGTTCTCACATAGATAAAATACGCATTGATTCCAGGGAAACATGCGATGAACTTAGGAAGTTTTGCAAAGAGTTTATTCCCGAGGTTGCTGACTGCATAGATTTATATGAGGGACTGGCCCCGCTTTTTGATATGTATGATGTTGAATCCGAAATACAGAAGGCTCTGGAGCGCAAGGTTCAGTTGAAGTCCGGCGGATATCTGATTATCGATCAGACAGAGGCTATGACCACAATAGACATCAATACGGGTGCATTTGTAGGACATCGCAATCAGGAAGAAACAATCTTTAATACCAATATAGAGGCAACCAAAGCCATTGCCCGTCAGTTGAGACTGAGAAATCTGGGCGGTATCATAATTATTGATTTTATTGATATGCAGAGCGAGGATCACCGCAGAAGAGTTCTGTCGGCGCTGGAGTCTGCTCTTTCTCATGACAGGGATAAAACTTCAATAAACGGTTTTTCTCATCTTGGTCTTGTTGAAATGACAAGAAAAAGAACAAGAGAGAGTCTTGGACATATCCTGTGCTGTGACTGCCCGGTATGCAAAGGCAGGGGCAGGATCAAGAGTGTAGATACTGTATGCTCGGAAATTCTCAGAGAGGTTACCAGAGTTCATAAATCATTCAACGTGGAAAAATACGTTGTTTATGCATCGAAGGAAGTGGCTGAGGCTTTGAACAATGATTCTCAGCATTATCTTGCAGAGCTTGAGGTTTTTCTGGGCAGGCAGATCCAGGTTCATGCCGAACCTCTGTATGGTCAGGAGCAGTTTGACGTTGTTATGATGTGAAAAGGTGGTTTTTCTGCGGTGTTTTCAACTTCAGAAACTGAAAAAAGCTCTGTTTAACAAAAGTGCCGGTACCACATATACAAATCTGCATTTTCAAGAATTTGTCTATATTTTGAACACGGCAGATAAAATTGCCAATCCCTGAAAATTTCAGGATCAACACCATTCTTTAGCATAACCGCCAAAATTTTTTTACGGAAAACTGTATCCGGATCAGTGCATATCTTTCTTTGCAGGGATGACGGGACAGCAATTCAGCCTATGGCTAAATCTGTGTTTGTATTAACATTACCTTTTTTCACGGCCTGTTATAATCACCGACTGTGAGTTAACTGACCGTTCAGGTGAAAATTATAATGATTTTGGAAAAAGTAGCTGAAAAAGTTCTGCATCCTGCAGAACTTGAATTTGATGATTTGCATAAGGCTTTAGGTAATCTTAACCATTCAGATCTGGATTTTGGTGATATATATATCCAGCATACTATGCATGAGTCGTGGATGATTGATGAAAGTACGGTCAAGAACGGAAATTTTCATATTTCTCAGGGCCTGGGTGTGCGAGCCGTTTCTGGCGAAAAGAGCAGTCTGGCATATTCCGATGAAGTTTCTGCGAATGCCATAAGACAGAGTGTTAAATCCGCGAGAAGCATCAGCAGAATAGGACAGGATGCAGCGGTGCCGGTTTTTGCCGGAGTTGATGGCAATGATCTGTATAAGGATGTCAACCCCCTTGAAAGTCTTGATCGGACTTT
The DNA here is from genome assembly GCA_016284235.1 of Succinivibrionaceae bacterium. Taxonomy (GTDB): domain Bacteria; phylum Pseudomonadota; class Gammaproteobacteria; order Enterobacterales; family Succinivibrionaceae; genus UBA2804. The sequence continues at coordinate 31,288 of JAEEOK010000009.1, read as the reverse complement.
GAAGATTAAATTGCTCCAGGATATGGACAAGTATGCCAGAGACAGCAGTCCTCTGGTTCGTCAGTTCAGTGCCAGTATTTCAGGATCATTCAGATATGTTCTGGTTGCTGCTACAGACGGAACCCTGGCGGCTGATATAAGACCGCTGATCAGCCTTCGCTGCAGTGTTGTAGTTGAAAAGAACGGCAGAAGAGAATCGGGCGGTGCAGGCGGAGGCACCAGGGGCAGTTTTGACTTCTTCTTTGAACCGGTTGGCAATACAACAAGAGCTATGTTCTATGTTGATGATGCAATCAGGCAGGCACTTGTCAAACTGGAGTCAGTCGAAGCTCCTGCAGGTCCTATGACTGTTGTTTTGGCATCAGGAAAATCCGGAGTTCTTATTCATGAGGCGGTAGGTCACGGTCTCGAAGGTGATTCATGCCGAAAGAATACCTCTTTGTTTTCCAAAATGATGGGTCAGAAGGTATCATCACCGTTCTGCACAGTTGTAGATGACGGAACGATTCCGGGTTCACCGGGTTCGCTAAATATAGATGATGAGGGAAACAGGACCAGACGCAATGTTTTGATTGAGAATGGAATTGTTACATCTTTCATGTATGACAGACATAACGCATCCTTGATGGGAACCACATCAACCGGAAATGGAAGAAGAATGTCCTACAGCTGTATTCCTATAACCCGTATGACCAATACCTATATGATGCCGGGAGAGTCGGAGCCTGAAGAAATAATATCTTCAGTCAAGCACGGTGTTTATGCTGTGGATTTTGCAGGCGGGCAGGTTGATACAACCAGCGGACAGTTTATTTTTGAAACTGATGAGGCCTACATGATAGAAAACGGAAAGGTTACGGTGCCTATTAAGAGTGCAACGCTGATTGGAGATGCAATAAAGGTGATGAGCAATATTTCCATGGTAGGCAATGATCTTGCTTTCGATCCGGGACTCGGTGCATGCGGTAAGAAGGGTCAGCGCGTAAGAGTGGGAATTGGAATACCGACATTGAAGATTGATTCCATCACAGTAGGCGGAACAAAGTCTTAATCAGAAGTTCTAATAATTGATTACGGGAGTGGAAATGCTGTTTTCACTCTTTTTTTGTTGTCTGGTTTCTGTTTTTATCTAATCGTGCCGTAAAACAGCGTCCTTCAGGGCGTGGATATAAGGCATAAAATTAGGTATAATCTTCCTCGCCAGCAGAGATAGACTTCAGCTTTCTCAATGACGGCAAATCAGGCTAGGGCATAGCCGTAGTACTTGTGAAGTGAACCGTATTGTCGGTCAGCAGCAAGAACCCACCGAGAGCATCCTGCAGCTTGCTGTGGAAACTAGTAGGAATCCCCCGCCTTCAGGCAGGGATGATGTCAAGTGCGGTTTGTAAAGGAAACACCGATTCGTTTTCATTCCTAAAGTTACCGGGCGCAAATGCGTGTTTATTATATTAGGTTTTGTTTATGCAACCAGAAGTTCAATTAAGTTTTCTTGATTTTGTGCTAAACCACTATATTTTAGTAGCAGTCTTTCTTGTATCATTGTACGTCGCTGTGGTTAACACTATTAAAATGAAACTTTCCAGGGTGGGCATGCTTTCTCCTATGGAAGTAGCAGAAAAGATTAATAGAGATAATGCTCTGATACTTGATGTTCGTTCAAATGAGGATTTTGCTCTCGGACATCTGCCAGGTGCTTTGAATGTAATTGAATCTGACATTTTAAATAATAATCTGGGCAATGCCTCCAGGGATAAGACCCGTCCGGCTGTCATTGTAGACAAGGACGGAACAAGAACATATGAATTGGGTAATGAACTGCTTAAAATTGGATTTAAGTCAGTTTTTGCCCTTCATGGCGGTATGTTTGTCTGGCAGCAGGAAGGACTTCCGACTGTTAGGGACTGAAGTCGCAGATTATTTGTCAGTGGTATTCCGCTGACTTGTTTTTTTTGTTTACTTTACGATTTGTAAAAGGAATGTAAAATGGCCGAAGAAGCTAATAATAACCAGAAGAATCCATTTGAAATTAAGAAAATTTTTTTGAAGGATGTCTCCTTTGAGTCACCGGTATCTCCTGAAGTTTTCGTTCAGCAGTATAAGCCAGCTCTGACTGTAGATTTTGGATTGGATACTAAAAAGGTTGACGTTGATGAGGATACTTACTGCTCTACTGTTCGCGTAACTGCAACATGCAAAGATGCGGAAGATGAGAAAAAGACCTACTTCGTATGTGAAGTTAAGTATGCAGGTGTATTTACAGTACGCATGGATGATATCAATCTCCGTCATGCTCTTGAGGCTGTAGCTCCTACGATTCTTTTCCCATATGCAAGCGAGAGAGTTTCGTCAATGACAGCAGACGGCGGTTTCCCTCCAGTTATTCTTCCACCTGTAAATTTTGAACTTCTGTTTGATCAGAAGATAAGACAGGAGCAGGAACAGCTTGCCAAGGATGCAGCTGCAGGTTCAGAGGCACCAGCCCCAGCCAATAATTAATTGTTGACCGGATAATATTTATTCCTATTTTATAAAGTAAAGGATCTGTGCTTTAGCTGTGCAGATCTTTTTTTTTTGCTGACTTTCTACCATTAGGGATTTAAAACAGGCTATTTTCAAAATAGATTGTGCAATTAATATGCTTAAAATAAGTCGGGTGTTTTTTATACTGTTTTTGTACTAGACTGCTTTATTCATGACAATGGTTAGCTCACATATATCTGTCAAAACGAGTTTTGTTTTTGAAAAAAAAGCTTGAGATGACGGAGTATTCTGCCTTTAAAATAAAATTTTTTAGAAATCGGTTCTGTAAAAAAAATTATTTTTTGATTTTGATTGTAATGTGAACAGATTATCATTTTTGATTATTAAAAATCAATTATGTTTAACTTTTGTTCATAACGGTTGCATTATATCCGCTAGGCTGATTCAGCCATTTTTTATCGTTATCAAATGAATCCTTTCGGAGATAAAAATGCACTTTTACACACCGAGTAAGAAATTCAAGCGATCTGCCGTCAATGTTGCTGTAGGCGTAGCACTCGCCGCGACAATGGGAGCAGTCGGAATTCCTGAGGCCAGCGCAACAATAGCTGCCACTCACATATATCACAATCATATGCCTAACTTCTGGCCGTATTATGATGTGAACACCTACGATTCCACACCTGTAGGAGGTCCGATTCGCTACACCTATGACGGTGGAGCCCTTGAAATCAAGACCAATCCTCCGGCAGGATATACATTCTTCCTTCCGTCCGGTGCACCGATGCCTCATGATAATCTGGAGCAGTATTACATGAGAGATGCAAAGCAGAACGCATACACCGTATGGCCGGCACAGACAGCCTGGGCAAATCATGATCGTCATCCGATGAGTCAGACCCATGTAACCATGTCTGCAGCGGTTATCAACAACGTGCAGGATTTTGCAGAAAGGGGATCATTCAACGGATTTTATCCTCTCGGCTGGTCGAAGGACTGGAAATCAACAGTAGGTGTATTAAAGACAACCAACGGTTTCAATGCACTTGATCCGATACACTTCACCGGTCACCATTCCATGGGACCGCTGGTAGGACCGAAATATTTCCTCAAGGATTTGATATATCAGAACGTAACACTGCAGCAGGACTACTTCCTGGGTTCTCAGTTCAAATCGTCAAAGGGCTTTTTCCCGACAGAGCTGGGCTTCTCAGAGAGACTTATTCCGACCCTGAAGAAACTGGGAATCGAATGGTCGGTAATGGGAAACAACCATTTTTCGCGTGCACTGAGAGACTATCCGTTCAATTACAAGAATCCGGCATTTGATACCATCGTATCACCGCCAAACCGTGCAGATCTCCAGAACACCTATGAACAGGGCGGCTGGGAGCATGTAGGCATGGCTCATGAGCAGCAGACCATTCTGAATAAATTCCCGTTCTGTGATATTCCGCACTGGGTTCAGTATGTAGATCCGGAGACGGCAGAGGTTTCAAAGATAGCAGGTATTCCTGTGGATCAGAACGGTTCATGGCTTGAGGGCTGGGAAGGAATAGCAACAGCATCCAATGAAATCGACCGTCCGAGCTATGAAAAGGATGCCAACGGAAGAACCATGTATTTTGTTATCGCCCATGACGGTGATAACGGAGAGGGCCGTGCAGGCTCCATCGGCACATGGCTGGCATCCGGAGATGAGTATTCAACAGCCGGCGTAGTAGGTATGGGTGTTCAGGAATATCTCAAGGCATATCCGATACCGGCAAATGATATACAGCACGTACAGGACGGTTCATGGGTGGACACCCGCGATTCATCGTCAGATCCGACCTGGTACCACTGGCACATTCCGATGGGTATCTGGAAGGGACAGATGGCCGATTTCAACAAGGCCATGGGAACCGAGCTTTCCGTACCGACCAATCACAGCGGAACACCGTTTGGTCATGTAGTATCAATGGAGTACGGCTACCATTATCTGGAAAGAAACTTTGCACTGCTGCAGGCGGCAATCAACTATGCAGAGACAGCGGAGCAGATTTGGCTTGATGCCCATCCGAACTACTGGTCACCGAAGACCGATGCCGAGAAGCAGGTTACATATGCAGGCAATCAGCTGAATCCGTACATGTTCTCATTCCCGGTCAAGGGTGATGCAAGCAATGACTACAAGGGCGGAGCAAATCCGGCAGAACTCGGCTGGTATTTCCTGATATCATCCATTGACTCAGGTTTCGGTTACTATGATGAAAATACCGATGACAACGTCAAGCCTACACTCGGTTTCAACCAGTCACTGTATTTTACAGAGCCTTATGTAAAGAAAAACATAGCAAAGGATCGCACCGGACCATCCATGTGGTGGGTGCAGCGTTATCCGTACAATCCAGGAAGTGCCAACGCATCAAAGGCGGAAGGCTGGACGGCGGTTCATGCAGACAACGTATTTGCAATTTATACATATGCATATGACGTAAGCGGAATAGCAGATGTCAAGGTGAAGGTTCGTGCACACAAGGACAAGAGAATGTCACCGACAGACATTGCTCCGCGAGTATATGATCCGGCAGCCCATGCAGGAGTTGCAAACTGCAATCCAAAGCAGGTAGGAGAATGGAAGACGTATGATACCAAGAAGAGAGATCTTTCATCGGTAATCAACGGAGTGCCGTGGCAGGTATCCGACAATGCCAAGGTTATGGAGACCGTACCGGCCAAGAAGATAGGCGATACCTACTACGCATATATCAGCGACTACAGGGATCAGCTGGTGGACTACTACATGGAGGCAACGGATACCAAGGGCAATGTAACCCGAAGCGAAATCCAGTCCGTATATGTAGGAGCAGGCAAGTACAGAAGCACTGCAGACGGACTGATAGAGGATGTTGACGGAGACATCAACGGAACTCACATGTTCATAACCGACGGCAGTGTGGTAGTAACAGATTCTGTAACCGTATATGCCAAACCATCCGATCAGAAGGCCGATGGAGTTTCACTTGAGTACAAGGATTCAGGAACAGGTGAATGGTCGACCAAGTATCTGAAGAAGGTTGAGGGAAAGAGCAGCGTCTACTTCAAGGGTACAATTGAGTACAACCGTGACAACAGCTGCGCTGATGTGAAGCTGCTGAGCACAAGCGGCAGTGCATACTTCCCTAAGAGAGCACCATGTCTGTCAGCCGGCGTTTATACGATAGATGAAGCAACAGGAACCTATACCGAGGGCAAACCTTCAGATATCGTTCCGGCAGCTACTGTCTACTTCAAACCAGCATCAGGAAGCAAGGTATGTGTACACTACCGTCCGCTTCCGGCTACAGCAGACGGCGGATGGACAACTCCACCGGGAGTAGCCATGACCGCCTACAAGGACGGCTGGTTTGTCAAGGAGATGGAGTTTGAAGGGGACGCAACAGGAATGGAATTCCTGTTCAACGACTGTGCGAACACATGGTACAAGACATCAGCCGGCGGCAACTTTGTGGTCAATGATCTGGGCACCTACAAGGTAGACGGAACTTCTCTCTCCTCCGGAGCTCCGGATGGCGGGGACGAGCCTCCTCCACCAGTGACAAACAAGGCTCCTGTAGCCAAGATCAGCAACGGTACTACTGTTAAGATCACGGCTGGTGATAAGGTTAAACTTGACGGATCTGCATCCTATGATCCTGACGGTTCCATTGTTGCGTACAAGTGGAGCACCGGTGCCAAAACCGCGGCTATTACAGTCAAACCAACGGAAACCACAAAATATTCTTTGAAGGTCAAGGATGACAAGGGTGCAACGGCAAAGACCACTGTAACTGTCAAGGTTGTGGCCAACAAGGCTCCAAAGGCTGTTATCGAGCCGAGTGCAACCACAATCAAACTCGGCAGCAAGGTATTGCTTGATGGATCCAAGTCTACTGATTCTGACGGAACTATAGTTGCGTACAAGTGGAATACAGGTGCTACAACCCCTACAATCAAGGTTAAACCGAAAAAGACAACAAAATATGTTCTGAAGGTGACTGATGATAAGGGACTTTCATCCAAGACCTCCGTTGTTATCAATGTAGTTGACAATCTGCCTCCGAAGGTTAAAGCGTACACCAAGGCTGTGGCACCTATCTATGAAGGATCAAAGATAGTTCTGTATGCTAAAACATCGGATCCTGAGGGTGACGAGGTAACGCTGAAGTGGAACAATGGAAAGACTGGTCCAAAGATTAAGGTTAAACCTGCAGTTGGAACACATACCTATACTGTTACAGCCACCGATTCCAAGGGTGCCTCAGCAACAGCAGACGTTACTGTTGTAGTTGAGCCGGCTGGTGCTTTCACCAAGGATCTTCCAAATCTCTTCTTTACGGGAACAACAAACAACTGGTCATATAACCAGATGGTTTATAACCCGGATACAGATGAGTGGACAATTGATCTGACCCTTACAGGCAAAGGCGACAATGACGGCTCTCAGCGTTTCAAGCTGTCAACCACTTCTGACGGAAAGGGCGTGTTCTACGGTGACGGCGGAAGTAGCAAACTTTGCAAGACAAGCACCTGTGGTGATATTCTGATTACTCAGAAGGGATCCTACAGATTGACTGTTAATGACTCTGCTTTAACATGGAGTCTGAAGAAGCTGGCTAACACTGCTCCTGTAGCTGAATTTGCATATAAGACTTCAGGTCTGAAAGCTAAATTCTCAAGCAAGTCTACGGATGCCGACGGCGACAACCTCACATATGCCTGGGATTTCGGCGACAACAGTGGTTCTACCGCTGCAACTGTGACACACAGTTATGCTGCCAGTGGTACATATACAGTAACCCTGACTGTAAATGATGGAACAGCTAAATCAACCAAATCCAAGGAAGTGACCGTTACAAACGGCGGAACCTATACACCAGTTCTCAGTTCTCTGTACTTTGCAGGATCTACAAACGGCTGGTCCTTTGATCCGATGACCTTCAATACCGTAACCGGCGCATGGGAAATCATGCTTAATCTTACCGGTGAAGGTGACAGCAACGGACCTCAGCGCTTCAAGGTTACTACCACTTCAGACTGGGAGCAGGGTTCAGTATATGGAACGGCGGGCGGCAACAAGCTTTGCGACAACAAGCAGTCATGCGGTGATGTAATCATTTCAGAAATGGGTGAGTACAAACTTTCCGTATTTGATACAGATATGACATGGAAGCTTGAAAGTCTTGGAGGCAGTAACCATGCACCTGTCGCAAGTTTTGCATCCTCTGTCAATAAGAAGGTTGTGAAATTTACCAACAAGTCTACGGATGCCGATGGTGACAAGCTTACCTACAGCTGGGACTTTGGTGATAATTCAACTTCAAATGAAGAGAATCCGACCCATACCTACGCTAAGAATGGTACATATGCTGTCAAGCTGACCGTTTCTGACGGTGTGTATGATGTGACCTATCCTATGACAGTGAACGTTACTGATGTTTACATTGCTCCGACACACAGTGCCATGTACTATGCCGGTACAACCAACAGCTGGACTCATGATGCCATGACATATGATTCCTCAACTGGTACATGGAGAATCAGTCTGGTACTGACTGGAGCTGCAGACAGCAACGGTCCTCAGCGCTTCAAGATTACTGATTCTGAAGGCTGGTCCGGAACTGTATGGGGTGATGCAGGAAGCAATACTCTCTGCAGCAACGAATCAACCTGCCGTGACGTGGCGATCAGTCAGGTCGGTAACTATGTTCTCGTTGTAAACGATGCAAATCTTACCTGGAGCCTGGAGGCTGAGTAAATTTCAGTGTGATTTAATTAGGTAATTTCTGTGAGGAGTCCGGTTAATCCGGACTCTTTTTTTTTGTCTCCTTTTGGACAGAGACTATCATGTGATTGTATTTGATGAAATTTTTATCGCCGCGGCAGGAATTTGAGATATTTAGTATTTTAAAGAGGAAGAGAATGGGCGTGCAGTTTGAATTAATTAAATTTAATTTAATTTAGTATGCTGACTAAAAGAGCTGTAAACTCAAATTAAGTGCAGTTTGGGAATACAGGATCTGTGAGTTAGTTATACTAATTATTCACCAAAATGCATAAAAAATTGAACCGGATCAAGTCGTGAAATATAATCACTCATATTTTTTTGTTTAAGTATCAGCAGATGAGTTTAAGTTACGATATATCGGTTTTTGGTTCCGGATCCTATGGAACAGCACTGGCGGTTTCTCTGGCTCGCAAAGGTCTCAGGGTGCTCCTGTGGGGTTTTGTAAAAGAGGAAGTTGAAGACATAAAAAAATTCCGGGAAAACACGAAGTACCTCCCGGGGATCAAAGTACCCGATTCTCTTTATGTTACCAGTAATATAGAAGAGGCTGTCAGCGGATCGGAAGTTTTGCTGGTTGTGGTGCCGAGTATGTTTTTCGGATCAACGCTTGGCAGCATTAAACCTTTTTTAACTCCGAAACACAGACTGGTATGGGCTACAAAAGGACTTGAACACGGCACTGGAAGACTCTTAGGAACTGTGGCAAAAGAGGTTTTAGGTGAAAATATTCCTCTTGCTATTATTTCCGGACCTACGTTTGCAAGGGAGCTGGCCTCGGGGCTTCCGACCGTGATTGCTGTTGCTTCAACAAAAGCGGATTTTGCAGCTGAACTTTCTGAATTGATGTGCGGCAGCAGCTTCAGAATTTATACGAATGATGATTTTGTTGGACTTCAGATAGGCGGAGCTGTCAAGAATGTTATTGCTATAGGGGCAGGAGTGTCTGACGGACTTGGTTTTGGAGCCAATGCCCGCACCGCGCTTATTACCAGAGGACTTGTCGAACTACAGCGACTCGGTCTTGCCATAGGTGCTAAGAAGGAAACATTTATGGGAATGTCCGGAATGGGTGATCTGGTTCTGACCTGTACAGACAACCAGTCAAGAAACAGACGTCTTGGAATAGCTCTTGGCAAGGGCAAAACGGCCGAGGAGGCTATGAAGGAAATAGGACAGGTGGCAGAGGGTTATTACAATACCAGGGAGGTTCGCGAACTTGCCAGACGTTATAATGTAAGTATGCCTATCTGTGATGAGATCTATGCTTTGCTGTTTGAAAATAAATCACCGAAGGATGCTGCAGTAGATTTGATGAGTAGGACTCAGAAGAGCGAGTAAAAAATGTCAAATACAGCGGAATATATAGAAAAAATTAAAACATTAACATCCAAATGGGTAAATGCTGATACCTGCAAGGTTTACGCCTGGGTCGTTTTCTGTATCCTCTTTCTCTTTCTTGCAAGCAATTCGGCTAAACTGTTCTGGTCTTTCTTTTCTGATTACCGCGGAGGCGGTTCTGCTTCCTCGCAGACTCAGACCAAGGAGGAGAAGGATCACAGCTATCTGAAGGATCTTCTCGAAACCAGAGTGTTTCCTGTTATTCCGGAAAAAATGTCCATGGCCGCACGAGTATCCGGACAGTCTTCAGGAGTGCAGGGGGCAGAAGCTGACGCAGTCGAGCAGAAACCGGCAAAACCTGCCGGTCCGGTAAAACTTCCTCTTGTTATTACTGGTATTCTGGCCAGTGATCACCGTAACAAGTCTCAGGTAATTATTCAGTACCGAAATGAAGAAGTGCTTTACGGCGAGGGTGATGCCATTGAGGGCACGGCGGCAAGGGTGAGCCATATTATGGATAACCGAGTGGAGATTTTTAACAGCGGAAGGATTGATGTCTACTTTCTTGATGATGACAACAAGGTTCCTTCTCCTCCTCCGGTTGCAAGAAGACCTAATACGACCGGCAGCAATGCTCCGTCCAGACCGGGAGGAGCTCCGGGTAAACCTGGCAGTGCTGCACCGGCATCCAATCTGGATTTTATGGATTATGTCAGCATTTCTCCTGTCAAGGAGGGTGCGGCTGTAAAGGGCTACAGACTTAATCCGGGAAAAAAGCCTGAGCTTTTTACCAAGGCCGGATTCAGGGAAAATGATCTGGCAACTTCTGTGAACGGTTATGATCTGACGGATCCCGCACAGACTAAAAAATTGTTTGCAGAATATAAAAACATGCAGAATTTTGAGATAACCGTTGATCGCGGCGGTGTTACAGAGAATATATACATTAACCTGGGCGAAATTGAAGCCTCTAAATAGTCTAACGTGAAGGCGAAGCAGTATTATGAAATTATCAAAAATCGCAGCAACAATTGCACTGATCCTCGGCTGCTACGGTGTCGCTGATGCGGCTCAGTATTCGGCAAGTTTCAAAAACACTGAAATTACCGAGTTTATCAATACGGTTGGTAAAAATCTGCACAAGAATATGGTCATTGATCCCACTGTCAAGGGTAAGATTAATATTCGCAGCTATGATGTGCTAGACGATGCAGAGTATTATCAGTTTTTCCTGAGTGTTCTTGAACTTTACGGTCTTACGGCGATACCCGTCGGGGATCAGACTATAAAGGTTGTTAAGTCAGCCAAGGCCAAGGCGGTAGGTATTCCGCTTTACGATGAAGAGCATCCAGGCGAGGGTGCCGAAATGGTTGCGCGGGTTGTTCCTGTGGAGAATGTTTCAGTCAAGGAGCTTTCTCCTCTGCTTCGTCAGATGGTTGATCTTTCAGAAGGCGGAAATGTTGTTCATTACGAGCCGTCGAATGTTCTTATTATTACCGGCCGGGCCAATGTAGTTAACCGCGTGATTGATGTGGTCAAGAGGGTTGACAAGGCGGGCAACCAGGATGTGGATATAGTTAAAGTTCGTTATGCCTCGGCAGCCGAACTTGTCCGTCTTATCAACAACCTTCTCAATGATGATCGCAACAAAAATACTCCGACGCTGCTTAAGCCTAAGATTGAAGCGGACGAGAGATCAAACTCCATTGTTGTGTCTGGAGAACCTAATGTAAGAAAGAGAGTTATCCAGCTTATCCGCAGACTTGATCAGGATCAGGAGTATGTCGGCAATACAAAGGTTGTGTATCTGAAGTATGCCAAGGCGAAGAATGTAGTGGAGGTCTTAAACGGGCTGGGTAATGATCTGGACAAGGACAAGGCCAACGGCAACAGCGGAGCAAACACAAACAACAAGATCAAGTTCGGCATCTATGCTGATGAGGAAACGAATTCGATTATCATAAATGCGCAGCCTGACTTGATGCAGCAGATCGAAAATGTGATTGCCAAGCTTGATATCAGAAGAGCTCAGGTTTATGTGGAGGCAATAATTGTCGAAATTGCAAACGCTGATGCTGCCCAGCTCGGCGTTCAGTGGGCAAACACCAGAGGAGGCGGAACAAATTTCTCTGCTACTTCAGCCCAGGCAAGTCTTTTCCCGGCCGCTGCCAACGGAGATATCATACAATCGGTTGCAGGCAGCGTATACGGCGGTGTCATGGGATTTTATTCAGGCAACTGGTTAAGTCTGGCTACAGCTTTAAGAACCGACAACCGCAGCAATGTTCTGTCTACCCCTTCCATTGTGACGCTGGATAATCAGCCGGCGGAATTTACTGTTGGTCAGGAGGTTCCTGTTGTAACGGGAAGTCAGAGTTCCCTGTCTTCAGATGCAAGCAACATCTATAAGACGGTTGAAAGAAAGTCGGTTGGTACAAAGCTCAAGTTTACACCGCAGATTAATGAGGGTGATTCTGTCCGTCTTGAAATGGAGCAGGAGGTTTCATCTGTGGACAGCACCACTGCGACTTCAGATTACGGTCCTACCTTCAATATGAGAAATATCAAGAATTCAGTGCTGGTTAAGAGCGGTGAAACAGTAGTTCTCGGCGGACTGATCAGTGAGGAGGAAAGGGAGCTGGTATCCAAAGTTCCTATTCTCGGAGATATTCCGTTTTTAGGTGCACTGTTTAGAACAACAACCACCAGCAAGGACAAGCGCAATCTTATGGTGTTCATTCATCCTGTGATTCTGCGTGATCCCGATACCTACACTTCTATTTCACGCAACAAGTACACCAAATTCAGAGCAGAACAGCTTGAACGCTACGAGCGCGGTATTCCGCTTCTGCCGGATGAGGTCACTATTCCTGTTATGAAGGAATATGACAGAAACAATCTGGATCTGTACAGTTCTGACAACGGCGGTTTTAATCTTACTCCTGAGGATGTATCCAAGTAATGGCGAAAGAAGAAGTTAATGAAGTTTCTGCTGAGGAAAAGCAGGAAAAGCCTGATGTCCGGCTGGATTTCTCATATGCAAGAGATCACGGCGTGGTTTTGGACAGGGATCCTCATGGAAGAATGATTGTATATTCCTTTCATGAGCTAGAGCCGGCAGAGATTCTTGAGGTATCAAGAAAAGCTGGCTCCAGCTTCAAAATCAAGGTAATGGATCAGGAAACTTTTAATGAGAAACTGACACAGGCCTATCAGCTTGATTCGTCCGAGGCCAAGCAGCTGATGAATGATATCGGAAGCGAGGTTGATTTCTTTTCTATTGCAGAGGATCTGCCTTCGACTGAGGATCTGCTTGATGCAGAGGATGATGCCCCGATAATACGTCTTATCAACGCGATGCTGAGTGAGGCGATAAAGGAGGGGGCTTCTGATATTCATATCGAGTCCTTTGAAAATTATCTTGTTATAAGATTCCGTGTTGACGGAATTTTAAAGGAGATTATCCGTAATCCTCGTCAGATGGGACCGCTGCTGATATCAAGAATCAAGGTTATGGCCAAACTTGATATTGCAGAAAAGAGAGTGCCTCAGGACGGCCGTATTTCTCTGAAGATCGGCGGCAGGGCTGTGGATGTCCGTGTTTCAACCATGCCTTCATCTCATGGCGAGCGTGTTGTACTTCGTCTTCTTGACAAGAATGCGGTGCATCTGGAGCTTGAACAGCTCGGTATGACTGAAAGCAACCGCAGACAGCTGGTTGATCTTGTGCATAAACCGCACGGTATTATTCTGGTCACAGGTCCTACAGGCTCCGGTAAGTCCACAACTCTCTACGCTGCGCTGTCCAATATTAATTCAAAAAATCTGAATATTATGACAGTCGAGGATCCTATTGAATATGATCTCGAGGGCATAGGCCAGACTCAGGTAAATCCGAAGGTTGATATGACCTTTGCACGCGGTCTGAGGGCAATACTTCGTCAGGATCCGGATGTAGTGATGGTCGGAGAAATTCGTGATAAGGAAACTGCGGATATAGCTGTTCAGGCTTCTCTGACCGGTCACCTTGTACTCTCGACGCTTCATACCAATACTGCCATCGGTGCCATTACCCGACTCAGAGATATGGGCATCGAGTCATTCCTTCTTTCGTCCACACTTCTCGGTGTTCTCGCCCAGCGTCTTGTAAGAACGCTCTGCCCGAACTGCAAGCAAAGGTATGAAGCTTCTGCCAGCGAAAAGGAACTTGTGGGTCTGGATTCTGATGACGAACTTTTCTTATATCGTCCGATAGGCTGCGAGGAGTGCAACAATTCCGGATATAAGGGTCGAATGGGTATTCACGAACTCGTTGTTATAAACAATGATGTGCGTGAAAGTATCAACGCTGAAAAGGGTGAACTGTTTATTGAAAATGAAGTTCGTCCTACTACTCCGAGTATCAAGGATGACGGTATGGCCAAGGCTCTGCAGGGATTAACCACTGTGGAGGAGGTTCTGAGAGTGGCAAGGGATAATTAGTATGGCATCGTACTCATATACCGCGATCGATAAAAACGGGAAGACGGATACTGGTATTATGGATGCTGATTCCTCGAAACTGGTAAGAGCCAAGCTTAGAGAGCAGGGGCTTATACCGGTTGAGGTTGTGGAATCAGTGAAGAAGATGCAGTCTAAGACTGAATCTTCCTCAATCTTTGCGCCAAAGATCTCTGCTTCAAATCTGGCACTTATTACCAGACAGCTGGCAACGCTTGTTTCAGCCGCAATTCCGATCGAAGAGGCACTCAAGGCAGTTTCAGATCAGTGTGAAACAGCGCAGCAGCGTACTATCATATCCGCCGTTCGCAACAAGGTTCTTGAAGGTCACACTCTGGCTGATTCAATGGCTCAGTTTCCCCGGGTGTTTGATAATCTGTACCGCGCAATGGTTTCTGCCGGTGAGAAATCCGGTCATCTTGATACGGTTCTTCTTCGTCTTGCCGACTACAGTGAAAAGCGGCAGGCTATAAAGGGTAAGGTTCTTCAGGCGATGATTTATCCGATAATTCTTACTCTTGTTGCCATATCGGTTATCACTATTCTTCTTACCAGCGTTGTACCGAAGGTTATCGCTCAGTTCGTATATTTGAAAAAGGGACTTCCCGGATCAACCCAGCTGCTGATAACCATAAGTGATTTTCTCAGGGATTACGGACTGTATCTTGCGGTTTTGTTGGTCGGAGGGTTTTCTCTGTTCAAGATCTGGCAGCGAAACAAGGAAAACCGGATCCGGTTTCATCATCTTATCCTCAGACTTCCTGTTATCGGAAGGGTAAGCCGCGGTATCAATACAGCACGTTTTGCCAGAACTCTGGCAATACTTAATTCATCAGCCGTTCCGCTTCTTGAGGCTCTAAAAATCAGCGGAGAGGTTCTGAGCAACGATTATGCCCAGGAAAAAATCAAGGAGGCCACGGATCTGGTTCGTGAAGGTTCATCACTCAAAATAGCTCTTGAGCGTACGGGACTTTTCCCTCCGATGATGATCCACATGATAGCATCGGGAGAAAAATCTGGCGAACTTGACAGCATGCTGATCCGTTCTGCAGACAACCAGGACAATGAGTTTGAGCGTCAGGTCAGCATGGCTTTGAGTATTTTTGAGCCGATGCTTATTGTGACAATGGCGGGAGTTGTTCTTTTTATAGTGCTAGCCATTCTTGAGCCGATTCTCAAGATGAACAGTATGGCATAAGTTTGACATGGCACTGGTACCGTGCCTGTTAAGACAAGGATTTTGTTTTTAGGAGATTTTATATGAAGAAGCAACAGGGTTTTACGCTGCTTGAAATTATGGTTGTGGTAGTTATCATGGGAATGCTTTCGGCAATCGTTGCTACCAATGTTATGGGTTCAAAGGAGCAGGCATCCATAGAAAAGGCCGGTATGGATATCAAGACCCTGGATAATGCTCTTGATATGTATAAGCTTGACAATCACAGGTTCCCGACCACAGAACAGGGACTTGATGCTCTTGTAAACAAACCGACATCATCTCCTGAGCCTAAGAGTTACAGAAAGGACGGCTACATTAAGGATCTTCCGCAGGATCCATGGGGCAACGACTATATGTATGTTCAGCCCGGCACTCATAATTCCAGCAGATACGATCTTTACTCTCTCGGACCTGACGGCGAAGACGGTACTGACGATGACATCGGCAACTGGAAAAAGGATAGATAGGAATTTATCGTGAGGAATCACCTCAGTGGTTTTACTCTTCTTGAAATTCTGATAGTTATCGTCATTATGGGGATGGCTGCGTCTGTTGTTGTTATGACAAGTCCGGCGTCATCTCCGGAATCGATGATGCATGATCAGTGTTCAAAGTATGCCCGCCTGTTCGCGTTTCTTAACGAGCAGTCGATGGTCGAGGGTGAACTTGTGGGTCTTTATGTCGACAAAGAGGGCATGAAGATCTTAAGGCGCGAGCATGCAGACGAGGTCGAGAACCATCTTTCCGATACGGATTTCATCAGTCAGCTTATAAGCAAGTATGACAGCTACGAGAAATTCGGCTGGGTTGAATACAGGCTTCCGCAGATTGAATCCACCTATGCCTTTCCGGAAGAATATCAGGTGGAACTGGCTGTTGGCGGTCTTTCGTATGAATCTCTGTCCTCGTTTACAGGTAAAGAGGTGCTCACGAAGGCTACGATAGATCACAAGTTTGATACCAAGGTTCAGCCGCAGGTGTATTTTTATCCTTCCATGGAGGTTACACCGTTTGAACTTAAGATCAGTACCAAATCCAGCAGAGATTATGCCGAATATATTATAAAAATGTCTGAAAACGGCAAAATTGTGCTTAAGAATGGCGAAAATGATAAAGATCCGGAATATTTCTAGAAGCAGCGGTATGACGATTTTGGAAGTGCTTGTGGCTCTGGCTGTTTTTGCCATGGTCGGAGTTGCTCTGCTTTCGGCAATGAACAACCAGTCCTTCGGTCTTCAGCGTCTTGAGGATAAAACGTTTGCATCAATTGTCGCTGACAATCAGCTGACAGAACTGGAAATGCGCCAGCAGATTCCGTCGTTCTCATGGAATGAGGGCAGCGAGATGATGGTGGACCGGGAGTGGTTTTTCCGTTACAAAGCGGAGGAGACACAGGATGAAAAATTCCTCGCTGTCGTCATAGAGGTGCACGGAAGCAAGGAATATGACGATCCTATAGTTTCAGTGATGACTCACATGTATCGAAAGAGATGAAAAATTCAGGCTTTACGCTGATCGAGGTTATGATCAGCATACTTATTTTTTCCATACTTGCCACCGGTGCCTATGAAATATTGGGTGCCGCTGTTATGACTGAAGAGATTTCAGGAAAAAAAATGCAGCGTCTTGGTGAAATACAGCGTGCCGTGAACCTGATGGATCATGATTTCGAGCAGATGGCTTACCGCCGCAACCGCTATCCTGCTTACAACGCTATAAAGTACATCTGGGCCGCAAAGAATATTCTGAATTCTGATGACTGGGGCGTGCAGTTTGTAAGATCCGGTTTTTTCAATCCGGGGGCGATGCTGGATCGCAATGATCTGCAGAGGGTCTCCTACCGCCTGAAGGACGGTAATCTTGAGCGCGGAACTTACCCCCGATCAGATCCTGCCCAGGAAGGAGAGCCGAACTGGGAGATTGTTATTTCTCATGTGACAAATTTTGAGCTTCGTTTCAGGGTTTCCATGAACAGTCTTGCATGGTATCAGTCTATGAATTCCAACAAGATGCCGTTTGGCGTGGAGGTCAGTCTGGTGCTGGATGATGTAGGTAAAATCAGAAGGGAGTACTATATTCCTCATTATGACTAGATATGAGAGTCAGAGAGGATCCGCTCTGCTTGTGGTGCTTCTGATCCTTTCCGTGATGGTGATTGTGGCAACTAATATGACTATGCGCTATAACAGCGAGTTTCTGCGCACGGCAAATTTTGTCAACGGAATACAGGGCAAATGGTACCATAAGAGTTCGGATTCCCTTGTAAGGCGCGTGCTTCACCAGGACTTTGATGATGATCCGAATTCGGTCAATCTCAGTCAGTACTGGGCAACGCAGGGCAGGACTTTCGAAGTTGACGGAGGTCTTATATCAACCCATGTGTATGATGACTACTCATGCTTTAATTTAAATTCGCTCGGCAATCACGGCTATGATTACAGTGACGAAACCGGTACGAAAACAAATATGGCCAGGGAAGTGTTTGTCCGTCTGATGGTTTATATGCAGATCCAGCTTGGAGATGCCGAGGCTGTTGCCGATGCCGTTACCGATATGGTTGATACAGATGCGGGAATCAGTCGCAACGGTGCGGAGGATTCATACTATATGTCTCTTCCTTATCCGTTTGTAATTCCGAATACACGACTGTTCAATGTGAGCGAAATTCGCGTTGCGAAAGGCATGACTCCGTCAATCTACCGCAGGCTCAAACCTTTTGTGTGTGCTTTGCCGAACAATGAGCTGCATATTAACGTCAATACTCTCACTGAGGAAAAGGCGCCTCTGCTTGCCGCCCTGCTCCTGAGTGATTATATGACTGTGGAATCGGCTCTTGAAATTATCAATTCAAGGGATCGCGAGGGATGGACCACGGTCAGCAATTTTTTGAACCAGGAATTGATTACCAGTACGACTACAGTAAGAACCAAGGGTTTTATCTCATCAGTGGTTACTGTAAATTCCAATTATTTTCGTGCTGAAACGGTGCTTGAGTACAACGGTCTGATAAGAAGATTTTTTTCCTACTTTGTAAAAAACAACAAAGAGGCAATTTTATACAAAAGAGAATATGGAGGTGCTGAATGAGTCAGCATTTGGTTATAAGGCTTGGAACTAATGATGACAGTCCGATAAATTATGCTGTAATTGAGGATTCCAATGAGAGTGTGATTGAAAGCGGTGTACTCCGGAATACAGACGAAATAGCTCTGCTTTCCTCATATTTCAAGCTGGATCTGATTGTGCTTCAGTCGAGCTGCAATTTTTTCTTTAAGACAATAACCTATCCTAAAAGATTCAATCCGAGCATGAAAAGCTCTATTCCTTTCATGATAGAAAGCGATATTGCCACGGATGTGGATGATGTTGAGGTGGTGGTGCTCAATATCCGCGGCAGGGAAGTAGACATTATGATATGCGACAAGGCTTATCAGGAATGGGTCCGTTCCGTTATGGCCAGGTACGGACTTATGCCGAGCAAAATGCTGGTTGATATTTTTACGCTGCCATACCGCGAGGGTAAGATATCCGTTGTCAATCTGGCCGGAGAGTTTGTTTTCCGCAGGTCGCAGTACAGCGGCATGTGTCTGAGCCAGACACTTGCGGTAAAGTATTTCAAGTCCCTTGAAAATACTCCGTCCTTCTACTGCCTGTCGGAATTTCCTTTTGATGCACCGAAGGAGGAGGCGTATGTGATTATGCCTATGGCCAGTATGGCCTTCGGTGCTTTGAACTGTCATATAACGCTTACTGATGCGCAGCGCGCGCAGCGTCAGAATTTCCTTATGGGCACCATTGTCAAGCCGTGGATCAAGGTTGCTGCCGTTCTTGTAGCTATTTTTGTTGTGTATTATGCAACTCTTGTCAGCAACTACTTTAACTATACAAGTGAGGGCAAGCAGCTGAAGACTCAGCTAATAAAGGTCTTTAAGACAAAGTTTCCTATGGTCAACAAGGTAGTCAATCCTATGGCCCAGTTTAAACAGCTTACAAATCAGTCAGGAGAGTCGGAGCTGGAGGTCAGTTTCGTTAAAAGACTGGCTGAGATGCTGGGAAGCTTTACAAGCAAGGCTTCTTTGATGGATTTTAATTATGATGACAAGCGGCGGCAGTATCATTTCAGGTTATCCTATAAGGAGTTTGACGATGTCGAGGATATCAAGGATGCCCTGAACAATCGCGGTTACAAGGCTGATATAAGCGAGGTCAGATCTGATAAGGATATTAATACGGTGATGCTGACGGTTGAGGAGGTAAATTCATGAGTGAATTTATCAGAAAAATTAGAGATGCCTGGGATAACCTGGCTCCGAGGGATCAGAAGATAGTTATGGCTGTGGCATGTCTCTTCCTTCTTTTTCTTGCATGGATGATTATGGTAAAGCCTTTGCAGAATAAGGTAAGTCAGCTCGAGGCGGCAAATGCCAAGCTGGTCAGGGACTACCAGATTATAAGTGCCTACGTTCCGGCAAATCAGAATAAGAGTCAGCAGGAAAAGGCGGATCGTACTGCATCTCTTGAAAAGGCGATAGATCGTGTATCCAAGGATTTTGATCTGAAGGTTACAAAGATCAACCGTACAGGTGAATCTGCGAGCGTGGAGATAGGTGTGACCGATTCTGTCACCCTCTTTTATTTCCTTAATGATCTGGAAAAGAAATATGCCATATATGTTGAGTCCATTGATCTTGAACCGAAAGACAGCACTGTAAAGGTCCGTAAGCTTACTCTTGGGAGAGTGGAAAAGAAATGAAAGTAGCATCGCAATTCAAGCAGATTAAACCGCTTAAACTGAAATATCAGCTGCTGATTATGGCTGTTGTTTTCATTTTGGCATTTTTTGTGTTTGTTGTTTATCAGGCTCCTGCCTCAAAGATTCTTGCCAAGATTGACCTGCCAAAAGGCGTGTATCTTGAGGGGGTATCCGGCAGGGCGGTGGACGGATCTGCCAAGGTTCTTCATGTTGATAAATATGAATATAAGAATATTCACTGGAGCGCCTCAATTCTCGGACTGTTTACCGGAACATATACTCTCATGATGTCTGATCCCAAGGGCCTTACCGGGAAAACCGACATTTCCTACAAGGACGGTGATGTTGAAGTCTCCAATATGCATTTGACCATATCCTTCGGCAATATGCTTAAGTACACCAGCTACAGTCTGCCTGTTGATGTTACCGGCAATATAGCAGTTTCCGTGGGCAATGCCGTGTTCAATGCGAACCGCTGCAAAAAGATGGTGTCAGGCAATATTGATATTACAGGTCTGGATGTCGGCACGCCTCTTGGCAACTATTCAATCGGTGACGGTGTAATGGGATTAAGCTGCCGCAACGGTCTTCTCATCGTTAAGCTTAAGCAGGAAAATCCTTATTTTTCCATTGACGGCAATATGGAATATGATATGAAGGAGCAGCTGTACAGGGTTAAGGCCTTTGCAAAACCGAGTCAGGAGCGCGGCGCCGAAGTTCGTCCTCTGCTTCAGATGCTTGGCCACCCTAACAGCACCGGTACCTATGAAATCAATTATCAGGGCAAGTTTACTTACTGAGTGAATCCATGCATGAACTTCCGCAAATCCTGGATCGCAGGATCATCGTTGATACAGAGCATTTCAAGATAGAAAGGCTTCATCTTAAGTTTTCAAACGGACAGATAAGATATTATGAAAGAATGGCCGGCGGCGGTGCCGGCGCCGTTATGATCGTTCCGGTCCTGGATAATGATCTTGTTCTGGTAAGGGAGTACTGTGCCGGAACGAATTCCTATGAGCTGGGTTTTCCCAAAGGAAAGTCGGATCCGGGCGAGACGTGGAGAGATACAGCCGAGCGGGAGTTAAGAGAGGAGACCGGTTATTCAGCCGGCAGCTATACATATCTTCGGAGTGTAATTTCAGCACCGTCCTTTTTTTCTGTAAGTATAGATCTTGTTCTGGCTGAGGATCTTACAGAAAACAGACTTGATACAGGCGACGAGCCCGAGCCTGTCGAGATTGTAAGGTGGCCTCTGTCCCGGGTGTCTGAACTTTTCTCCGACAGTTCGTTTCATGAGGCCAGGTGTCTTGCCGCACTTGCCTCGGCGGCCCGTCTGCGCGGCTGGATGTGACTGCTGCTTCTACATGCAGCAGGCGGCGATTATCTCCCTGAGAAACCGGTTTATTCCCTCTATCTCCCTTTTTGGAAGTTTTTCATTTATCTGATGAGCATCCGCAATATCTCCGGCACCGAGTACAACCAGAGGTGCCCCTATGGTACTCAGAAATGAAGCTTCAGTACTGTAGTTCACCGCAGCCCGTCTTTTTCCCGTTATTTTTTCGCAGATTGAAATGAGATCCGATGAAGGATCCGTTTCAAAAGGCGGTATCGGAGGATACAGTTCGCTGATCTGGACTCTTTCAAAACTGCTGCCTGCAGCTTCTCTTACTGTTTTTTTCAGAAGTTCGTCCAGCATTTGCGGTGATGTGGCCGGAGTAGGTCTTATATCCAGCTCCAGCAGGCATGAGCCGCAGATCCTGTTAGGTGCGTCACCCCCGTGGACTGAACCAATGTTGAGAGTCGGATAGTTCACCGGAAATCCGTCATCCCTGAAACTTGTTTTCATGTGCTCAGCCATTGTTTCAATGCCGGTAATAATTCTGTTCATTATGCTGATGGCGTTGATTCCTTCATCCGGATTCGAACTGTGGCAGCTTTTGCCGTTTACAGTGATCCTGTATGCCATGTATCCCTTATGCTTGAAAATCGGAGTGAGGGATGTTGGCTCTCCGATAATAATGGCGTCTGGCCTAATTGAGGCTTCCGCAGCAAAGCTTTTGGCTCCCGCCATGGTTGTTTCCTCATCCACAGTGGCCAGCAGGTACAACGGCCTTAGCATTTTCGATGTTTCCATGATTTCTCTGTATGCTGTTAATGCATGAGCAAAGAAGCCCTTCATATCGATGACTCCGAGACCGTAAAAAAAGTCCGGATCTTCTGTCAGTTCAAAAGGATTGGTTTTCCACCCCTTTTCATCATATGGAACAGTGTCGGTATGTCCGGAAAGAAGAAGTCCTCCTGGTACGTCGGGTCCGAAGCGTATAAGAAGGTTATCCTTGGGCGGATCGCTGATGACCTTCTGCCTTAGGCAGACGCCGTTCATTGCTTTTGCTTCGTTTTCCAAAATTTCAAGAATCCCCTGATTGCTGCGATCCAACGTCGGATCCTCGCTGCTTACAGAGGGAGATGAAATAAGTTTTCCAAGCAGATCCTTAAAATAGTTTATATGTTCCATTCGGTGAATTCCTTGTTCTGTCGTCTTTTCTTATTACTATTATTTTACAGCATGACGGTTTTCCTTTTAAGAATCGTCGAACTGCAGGGCTCTCAAATTTTAATTCAAATATTTATGCATTTATCTTGCATAAATATCTGGCTAGGGATAATATTGCTTTCATGACAGGGATTGAAAATGGAATTTGCCTCTGATTAGTTTTCTCAGCTTTTTCTGACGGAGCGGTCTGAGATATTTTCTGGGACATTTTTTGTACTAAAGATCATAGATTGTGGCATAATAGGCTTTTAAAATTTTGAATATTTAACAGGTGACAAGTAGCATGAATAAACCTAAGGTTGCGATTATCGGTGCCAGCGGATATGCAGGCGCAGAACTTTCAGCTCTGGTAGCAAAACATCCGAATCTTGAACTGTACGGACTTTATGTATCCGGAAGCTCCAAGGATGCCCATAAGAATTTTTCTGATCTTTATCCTATGTATCACGGGGTGGTCGACAAGGATATTATCCCTCTTTCCGACGATAATGCGGCTCTTGATGATATCAAGAAGAATGCCGATATAGTATGTCTCTGCACCGCTCATGACGTAAGTATGCGAATTGCACCGGATTTTATAACCGATGATTCCAAAAGAGTATTTGATCTTTCCGGCGCTTACAGAGTTAATGATCCGGCATTTTACGAAAAATATTACGGTTTTACCCATACCAGACTGGATTGGCTCGAAAGTGCGGTATACGGACTCGGTGAATGGAATGACAAGGCAATCAGAAATGCCAAACTGGTTGCAGTGGCAGGATGTTATCCGACAGCGTCTCTTACTGCGCTTAAACCTTTGTTCAATGCCGGTCTTATCCGTGAGGATTCAATGCCGATCATAAATGCCGTATCCGGAGTTTCCGGATCCGGACGCAAGGCTTCTCTGACATCAAGCTTCTGCGAGGTCAGTCTCAATCCTTACGGTGTTTTTACACATCGCCACCGTCCTGAAATCAGCCATCATCTCGGTCAGAAAGTTCTGTTTCAGCCTCATCTGGGAAATTTCAAGCGCGGTATACTTGCAACTATATATGTTCAGCTTAAGGACGGCGTTACTGATGAACAGATTGCTCAGGCTTATAAAACCGCCTATGAGGGTAGAAAACTTGTAAGAATTTTGAGTCAGTGGCCTTCAATCAGATCAGTTGCGTATACTCCGTATGTGGATCTTCACTGGCAGCGGGAGGATAATACTCTCATTGTGGGATCTGCCATTGATAATCTTATTAAAGGTGCGGCAGGACAGGCGCTGCAGTGCATTAACATAAACTGCGGCTATGATGAGACTCTCGGTCTGATTTGAGGTTCTGATGGAAAAGAATATTCTTGTTATTAAACTCGGCGGTGCTCTTATAGAGAATGATGCCTCCCTTAATGCCCTTTTTGACGGTCTTAACATGTATCTTAAGGAGAACAAGCGCCCGATCGTTATGGTTCACGGCGGAGGTTGTCTTGTGGATGATCTGCTTAAGGGTCTTGGATTAAAGAGTGAAAAGAAAAAGGGACTCAGAGTTACTCCAAAGGATCAGATCCCGTATATTACCGGAGCACTGGCCGGCACCGCCAACAAGCTTATGATGGCAAAGGCAATTCAGTACAGAATGCCGGTTGTCGGTCTGTCTCTTGCCGATGACGGTATGTGCGTTGTTGAGGAGATGGATCCTGAGCTTGGTGCTGTCGGTACTGCAAAGCCGGGTTCTGCAAAACTGCTTAATGTCCTGCTAGACAACGGATATATGCCTGTTGTGAGCTCCATTGGCATAACAGCTGATGGTGAACTTATGAATGTCAATGCAGATCAGGCGGCAACATCCATTGCCATGGCTCTTAACGCTGATCTTGCTCTGCTTTCCGATGTGGCTGGCATACTTGATCAGAACGGGGCTCTTATTTCAGAGATGACATCTGCGTATGCCGATGAACTTATCGGCAAGGGTATCATAACCGGAGGCATGGAGGTAAAGGTTAAGGCTGCGCTTGAGGCTTCTAAGACACTGGGCCGTCCGATATCCGTGGCAGGATGGAGATATCCGGACAAGTTGAGCCGTCTGCTTGCGGGGGAAGCTATAGGCACCAAGGTAATTGCAAATTAAAAGGAATATTATGCGTCATTTATTAAATACAACAGAATTCTCCAGAGATGAGGTTCTGGAGATGATAAATCTGGGTATGGCCATGAAAGCCAACCCGGAAAATTACAGACAGACTCTTGCAGGCAAAAGTGTTGTTACTCTCTTTGAGAAGCAGTCTCTGCGTACGCGTGTTACCTTTGATGTCGGTTTATACCGGCTTGGCGGTCATGCTGTATACATGGATCAGCATAACGGTGTCATGGGTAAACGTGAGTCCATCAAGGATTACGCCTGCAATCTGTCACGCTGGTGCGACGGTATTGTGGCCAGAGTTTATGATCACAAAACACTGCTTGAACTCAGCAGATACGGAACGGTTCCGGTTATTAACGCACTGTGCAATCTGTACCATCCGTGCCAGGTTCTTGCCGACTATATGACCATCATGGAAAACTATGATGATATAACCAAGGTTAAGCTTGCTTATTTTGGTGACGGCAACAATATGACTCATTCGCTCCTTATTACCGGCGCGATTCTGGGATCATCAGTGGCTGCCGTGTGCCCGAAAGGAGAGGGACCGGATGCGGCTATTTTCAATATGGCAGCGGAAATTGCCAAGAAATCAGGTGCAAAATTAGTGGTTACAGACAGGGTGGAGGATGTCAGGGGCTATGATGTAGCCTATACGGACACATGGGTATCCATGGGCGACAACACTCCTCTTGAAGAGGTCAAAGACCGCTTTATGCCTTATCAGGTAAACCAGAAACTGCTGGATGATACCGGCATACGTCATGTTTTACATTGTCAGCCTGCTCATCGCGGATATGAAATTACCGATGAAGTCATGGACGGACCTGCATCTATCATTTATGATGAGGCAGAAAACCGTCTTCATGCGCAGATGGCAGTAATGGCTACACTTTTCAATCAAGGAAATAAATAATTATGGCTGAAGAAATTAAGAAGGTTGTGCTTGCCTACTCAGGCGGTCTTGACACGTCGTCAATCGTGCCTTGGCTTAAGGAAAATTACAACAACTGCGAGGTTATCTGCTTTGTTGCTGATGTCGGTCAGGAGCGTGATGATCTTGAAGGTATCGAGGAGAAAGCCAAGCAGTCCGGCGCAAGCAAATGCGTGATCAAGGATCTGCGCGAGGAGTTTGTAAAGAACTACGTATATCCTACTCTGAAGACCGGTGCCGTTTACGAGGGATCCTATCTTCTGGGAACCTCCATGGCCCGTCCTGTCATAGCAAAAGCCATGGTGGAGGTTGCTCTTGAAGAAGGTGCCCAGGCAGTTGCCCACGGATGCACCGGCAAGGGTAATGATCAGGTACGTTTCGAAGGTGCTGTTGCTGCTCTTGCTCCTCAGCTCCAGGTTATTGCACCGTGGCGTATGTGGAAAATGCGCTCCCGTGAGGATCTGCTGAATTATCTTGCGGAGAGACACATTCCGTGCAAGGCTACTCTGAAAAAGATATACAGTCGTGATGCAAATGCATGGCACATTTCAACTGAAGGCGGCGAACTTGAGGATACCTGGAACCGCGCTACTGAAAATGTATGGACATGGACTGTAGATCCTGAGAAGGCTCCTGATCAGCCGGAATATGTTTCTGTCAAGGTTGAAAACGGTGAGGTTGTTGCCGTTAATGACAAGGCCATGTCTGCTTATGAGTGCCTCAACACTCTGAATGAAATAGCGGCAAAGCACGGTGTCGGAAGAGTTGATATTACCGAAAACCGCCTTGTAGGAATGAAGTCCAGAGGCTGCTATGAAACTCCTGGCGGTACAGTAATGATGGCTGCTCTTCGTGCTGTAGAGGAACTGATTCTGGATAAGACAACCAGAAACTGGAGAGAGAGACTTGGACTCGAGTTTGCCCAGCTGGTTTATGACGGACGCTGGTTCACTCCGCTGTGCAAGGCTATTCTGGCATCTGCAAATGCTATTGCCGAGGATCTTCGCGGAGAGGTTGTGCTCAAGCTTTACAAGGGTACTGTTACAGCTGTTCAGAAGCGTTCCGACAACAGTCTGTTTAATGTAGATTTCTGTACCTTTGGCGAGGACGATGTTTATGATCAGTCTCATGCTGACGGTTTCATTCGTCTGTATTCTCTGCCAAGCCGCATCAGAGCGATCAACGATCAGAATAAGAAGGCTTAACACATAGTACAGTCTGATTAACAATAAGACGGGGTGCATGCTACCCCGTCTTTTTTTATGTGTGTTGGGCAGACTGTTTCTCCGATCCGGTGGATTTTCTGCGAACAGAACTGTATACTTAACTGTAGTTAGTTTATGCTAACTCATTCGGTAAAACCTGGTATACGTTATGGATTTCTATTTTTTGTTCGCTCTTCTCATCCCTTTTTCCGGTACTTTCCTCGGTGCTGCCTTTGTTTTTTTCTCAAAGGTAAATCTCACTAACGCCCTGGAAAAAAGACTGCTTGGTTTTGCAGCGGGGATCATGATGGCAGCTTCAGTATGGAGTCTGTTGGATCCTGCCATGGAGCATTCTTCATTTCTGGGACGGTTATCGTTTCTTCCCGCTGTAACCGGTTTCTGGGCAGGTATTATTTTTCTGTTTCTGCTTGATCTCATAGTTCCTCATTTTCATCCGAAAAGCAGTCAGTCGGAGGGAATGAAGGTAAAACTCTCAAAACCGGTTCTGATATCACTTGCGGTTACTCTTCACAATCTTCCGGAGGGCATGGCTGTCGGAACATCATATGCAGCTGCTCTGGAACATGGCGGCATATCAGCCGCTTCAATGATTTCCCTGGCAGCCGGCATAGCAGTGCAGAATATACCCGAGGGTGCAATTGTTTCCATACCGCTTGTTTCTGCGGGATACAGCAGATCTGCATCATTTGCAGCAGGTGTTCTTTCCGGTCTGGTTGAGCCTGCAGGCGCTCTGCTGATAGTTTTTTTCTCTTCCTTTTTTCTTGGATATCTTCCCTATCTGCTAAGCTTTGCGGCTGGAGCCATGGTCTATGTTGTTGTGGAGGATTTGATCCCGGAAATGTCCCAGGGATGCCATTCAAATTCCGGGGTTCTTTCCTTTTCTCTCGGGTTTACTCTTATGCTGGCACTTGATGCAGGATTAGCCTAGGCCTTTTCTGCCGCTTCTGGTAAAGAGCAGGAGGTGTCTGCATCCCTGAGACGAAAAGAGCTCATATGCCGGTATCACTCATAAAGCTCAGAAGCCGGATTTGTATCAAAAACTTCATTTATATATCTGCTGTTTTTTTACCGGACATACTGGTAAACCGGGGATATTATTTAAGCGCTGGGCGCGGGTGTGTGCGGAATTTGTCTCCTGACATTCCTGAGACATGTGAATTCCGGAAATAAGTTTTTTGTGCTCTCTTTGGCGTTTCAAGTATAATAGGTCAGTTCTAATTTTTTGAGGATTCTATATGGCACTTTGGGGTGGACGTTTCACACAGGAAGCTGATGCAAGATTCAAGGATTTTAATGATTCTTTAAAGTTCGATTACAGACTGGCACAGCAGGATATTGAAGGATCGATCGGATGGGCCAGAGCAATTGCTTCCGTCGGTATTATTTCTTCAGATGAAAAGGATAGGCTGATTGCCGCCCTGGAGAAACTTCTGGAATCGGTCAGCGCAGATCCTCACGGTATCGCCGATGCCGGTTTTGAGGATATTCATTCTTATGTTGAAAGCCGTCTGATCGAAGAGGTGGGGGATCTTGGCAAGAAACTGCATACGGGAAGAAGCCGTAATGACCAGGTGGCAACAGATATCAAACTCTGGTGCCGGGCTCAGATTGAAGTTCTGCTTTCTTCTATTCGGAATTTACAAAGGAAACTCACTCTTACGGCGGAAACCTACCAGAATGTTGTCATGCCGGGATATACGCATCTGCAGCGGGCTCAGCCGATTGTTTTCGGACACTGGGCTATGGCCTATGTGGAAATGCTAGAGCGCGACTATCTCCGTCTTGAAAATGCCCGCAGGCTGATGAATATATGCCCTCTGGGCTCTGCAGCTCTTGCGGGAACGGCATATCCGGTGGATCGTGAACAGCTTGCTCATGATCTTGGTTTTGACGATGCGACAAGAAACAGTCTTGATTCGGTTTCTGACAGGGATCATATTGCAGAAATTCTAAGTTGTGCATCTATATCCATGATGCATCTTTCCCGCTTTGCCGAGGATCTGATTATCTATAATTCCGGTGAATCTGCATTTCTTGAACTTTCCGACAGAGTTACGTCCGGTTCATCTCTTATGCCGCAGAAAAAGAATCCTGACGCTCTTGAACTGATCCGCGGCAAGACAGGCCGCGTATATGGGGCGCTTATGGGGATCCTTACAACCCTGAAAGCTCTTCCTCTTGCCTATGACAAGGATATGCAGGAAGATAAGGAGGGACTTTTTGATGCTCTTGATACCTGGCATGACTGCCTGGATATGTCAGCTCTGGTTCTTGAGGATATTAAGATCAGAACCGAGCGCACGACGGCTGCCGCAAAGGGCGGATATTCGAATGCAACCGAGCTTGCTGATTATCTGGTGTCAAAGGGCGTTCCGTTCCGCGAGGCTCACCATATAGTCGGAGAACTTGTTGTATATGCCATTGGCGAAGGCAAACCTCTTGAAGATTTGAGTGTGGCGGAATTTCAGAAAATATGTCCGGTCATAGTCGATGATGTTTATCCTTGTCTTGAGATATCATCGGCTCTTGCAAAGCGCTGCGCCAAGGGCGGTGTTGCACCGCAGCAGGTTGCTTCAGCTATAGGTTTTATGAAAAATCATTTGGGTTTATAAGCAATGAATAGTAAGGATTTAGGAAGTTTCTGCGTGGCACTGTCATCCTCAGACCGCAGATTGATTGATTCAACAGTTGAGGAAATTATTCGCGCCGTATCATCATCCGGGGCAAAGTGCAGCGGTCCTATTCTTCGAAAGAATTTTTTCAAGGATAACGTTCTGTATCATAGCCGCAGGATCAGGGTTGCTCCCACTGTGGATACTGCAGCCGCTCTTGACGGACTTAATCTTTCCAAAGAGGTCTCTGTGCGGCTGCTGAGAGATTAGTCATCTGAGAGATAACCCTGTATCACAACCGGCAGAGTGTTTTGCCGGTGCCTGGGGTGACTGTCTCTGATACGAAAATGGATGATCGTTTCTGTCTGTGCATGCTGTTAGCATCCGCCACCGCACAGGCGGGAAACACGCCGGGCGGGACTGCCGGTTAAAAAAGCAAATTTCAGCGGAGCAGAAAACCCGATACATAAAAAAATAATAATGTTGTGACAAAGTGCAAATTTTGCTTGCATCTTGATTCATTTCATTTATAATTATCTCGCATTATCGTTAATGCTTACTTTTTATACGGCTTTTGAAAAACCGTAGTTAAAATCTGCTCGATATGAGCGGTACGTTTTGAATATCACTACTTGGTGCTTTAAAGAAGATAAAAGACACTGAGCTGTGATTTTCTTATTGTTCTTTAACCAACAGGAGCTCTGGCTAAAATGCAGCAGAACCAAAGAATTCGAATCCGTTTGAAGGCTTTTGATCATCGTTTGATCGATATGTCCACTGCGGAAATCGTTGAAACTGCTAAGCGCTCTGGCGCAAAGGTTCGTGGTCCAATTCCACTGCCTACACGTAAGGAACGCTTTACCGTACTGATTTCTCCACACGTAAACAAAGATGCACGTGATCAGTATGAAATCCGTACACACAAGCGATTAATTGATATTGTGCAGCCTACCGACAATACTGTTGATGCTCTTATGCGTCTTGACTTGTCCGCAGGTGTTGAAGTGCAGATTCGCTTAGATTAACGGAAAAGAGGTAAAAACAAATGTCAATCGGTTTAATCGGTCGCAAGGTTGGTATGACCCGCATTTTCAATGCGGACGGTGTATCTGTACCTGTGACTGTTATCGAAGTTGAAGCTAATCGTGTCACTCAGGTAAAGACACTTGATAGCGATGGTTACAATGCTATCCAGGTAACAACCGGTAGCGTTAAGGCTAGCCGTCTTTCTAAGCCTGAAGCAGGACACTTCAAGAAGGCTGGCGTAGAAGCCGGTCGTGGTTTATGGGAATTCCGCCTTGCTGATGATGAAATCGAAGCATACAAGGTAGGATCTGAAGTTAAGGTTGATCTTTTTGCTGATGTTAAGAAGGTTGATGTAACTGGTATCTCTAAAGGTAAGGGTTTTGCCGGTACTGTTAAGAGATGGAATTTCCGTACTCAGGATATGACTCACGGTAATTCACGTTCACACCGTGTTCCGGGTTCAACTGGTCAGAACCAGACTCCGGGTCGTGTTTTCAAGGGTAAAACAATGGCTGGTCATCTGGGTAACGTTACTACTACCGTTCAGAGTCTCGAACTGGTACGTGTTGATGTAGAACGCAATTTATTGCTGGTTAAGGGTGCTGTTCCAGGTGCCGTAAACGGTAATATCATTGTTAAACCAGCTGTTAGAGTTTAATACTTGGGGAGATAGTAATGGAATTAGTAATGAAAGACACCCAGGGTGCTCTTCAAGTTTCTGAAAC
>JAEEOK010000116.1 GCA_016284235.1 Succinivibrionaceae bacterium | reverse complement strand
AAAGACGTGGCAGACCACCAAAGACTGCCCTTTAGTTATGGGCATTATCTACAATTTAGAATTGTTTAAATTTTATTCAATCATAGAGAATAATGTGGGTATAGTCCTAAAATTTGTGAATCTTTTAATTAATTCAGAAAACGGTTCCAGGAGCATAGATCTGTCCATTTCTGCAGCGTATGTACATACTTTTATTCTACGAAAACTGCAACGGAAACTTAAAGAAACAGATAGGCAAATCTGACGAAATAAGAACTAAGCAAAAAGGCCAATGCAGTTTTCTGCATCAGCCCGATCTCAAACTATACAAAATTGTTTAACAACTACTGTTTTTTTTCTAGTTTTTCGTAAATATACTTCATCAAGGCGGATTTCTTTCTGCCGTCCTTGGCTGCTTTCTTAAGTTCTGTTTCTGCATCACTGTTACCCGCTACCACCGATATGATATCATCCGCAGCTTTGAACAAACTGTTTTCATCTTTATAATCAGGATCTGCAGAAATCGACTTCAGCAACTGGTTGAAGGTTCCAAATTTCCAGTTTTTTGAAATTTTACCCGAAGCAACATCCTTCTCAAACAAATCTTTCGAACCAGAATTTGCAATGGCAAAGGCAAAAATTTTAACCAGATTACCGGAATTTACAACATCGCTGTAACCGCTGATTGCTGCATTCTTCTGTCGGGAGGCCTCCATCGCCTTTTCTTCCTTCTTTCTGGCTTCCTCCTCAATTTTCTGACGATTTTTTTCGCGCTCATTCACTACAGAATTAACATGCTTAGAATCCCATTTCTTTTCCTCATTAAAGGATTTATATGCATCGCCAAATTTCTTGCCATCTGGATAAGAACCTTTATAATCTTTCGCATCAGGAGAGTTTTCATAATCCTTTTTTATACACTCAAACTCATCTGGAAATTCGTTATAGACTTTATCCTGAAGTGCTTTGTGATCCTCTTGGGCATTATTAAGATAACTGGTGATGATTACTGATTTACCCCATTTACCATCATCGACTGAGTACTGGTCAGTCTCGGCGAAAGGATAGTTAAAATTCATCAGCTCCTTGAATTTATCTATGCACTTCGCAATAATTTCGCTCTTTTCACAGCTAAATCCGCCGGCCACAATCCTGCCGTCCTCTATCATATACTGAGGAACATCTATACTGTCATTATTAAGTATAAACTTGACAGCTCCCGCTCCCATCGGTTTTGCATGTCCAAGAGCGTGGTAGTACCCACTAGTTTCAGATTTAATGCCTTCGCCAAAACTCATAACCCACAGAAGTGCACCAAGTTCCTCCGGCTTAAGATTATGAAAAACTATAGATCCCTTGAATACATTTCCCTCTGATGCGAAGTCTACTGCCGTCCTTACTTTCTGGTTTTCATTAGGAAACTTCGGATCAGCAAGTTTAAACTGATCACGAATCTTATAGAGCTTGCGTCCTGCTATAAGACTGTCTTTTTCATACTGTTTTTTATGCTCAAACCTTCCCAGATACAGAGGATAGAAGGTCGGTTTAGGCTCACCCAGAACATATTCCCTGCTTTTAACCTCAGGAGTACCGACTGATCGAAGATCTGAGAAGCCGACCCTGCTGCCTAGTCCGCTGCTGTCATCATTACCAAGATAGCCGAATATCAGATCCGGAAGATCAGGAAGATTAGCCTCTGTATACTTCACCTGATCTTTAATCATTTTTCCAACAGAAAGCTCTCTGTCCTTTCGCATAACCTGACAGAATCCCAGAGCATCCTTGGTACTGTCGTTCTTATGTCTCAGATACCATGCAGGAAATCCGTATTTTTCATTCATATGTGAATGATTGAAATTATACAGGTTGTCTGCCTTGACACCGTCACTGTCAGCCTTCATCGGAGGAAGCGACTGGTTAAGATCCTCCAGCAGATCTTTGTTATCAATAACCTTCCATAATCCGTTGTTATCAAGGGATGCTGCATTGCGGACATAGAAAAAATAATCAGTATACATATTTGCCTTACCGCTATTGTTTGCTATGTTCTCGTTCATAAACTGGAACATACCAACGCAGTTATGTTCTCCCGGCTCCATACTGACAGAAACCACCTCCTGCCAGTGTGTCGGAATTCTTTTGCTCGCATCCGGTTTCTTCAGCTGATTTTTGCTAAACCTCTGTCTGCGCTCTGTCTTGGCATACAGGATAGGCATTGGAGCATTCGAAGGAAGATTAAATCTCCTGTACAGGTATTCAAATTTTTCAAACGCTGTGGCAGTTTTAATTGTTTCAGCCGAAACACCCAGAATTTGAGACAATCCAGAAGCTGTTACAGATGCGCACACCGGTTTGTCACCTTCAACAGCATCAACCTCAAAATACTCCCACTGTCCGTCTGAACGGGGACGAAGAAAAACAGGCGTCAAATCATACAAAGGAGCAATACCCTTCACTTCTCCTATCTTCAATCTGAAGGCATGCTTTCTGTCATGAAAAAAACACATACGTCCGAAGGATACAATTTCAAGAGCAGTTCTTAACAGACCTTTGATACTGCTTCCGGGTATGACAAGATGATCATTTGCATCCTTTTCCCATATCAGATGTTTGGATCCATTTTCGCTGTTCTTAACAGCGTGACCCACGCAGATAGGTGAAAAGTTTTTCAGTTCATAATCAATGCGTCCGGACAGACCGTCACTGAACGGGACATCATGATACGTATTCTCAGCCCAGTCTGGATGGAAAACCCATGATGACAGCGGAATAAAATTATATGGAACTACAATCTGCTGAATTCCCATATTAAACCTCCTTATATCCAATAAACTGCTGCAGGTATGGCACTATCTTTCCCTTCTCATCACTGCTTTTACGATACCACAACGCATAATTTACTTTCTTAGGCATTTTGTCCCTGGAAACAATATCCTGACGAACGCATACACTCTGAATCTGATACGGCATGACATCTCCGTCACCGGCATCTTTGAGGTACACGGCAAAAGCAAACTTTTCAGCTGCCAGTCTCTTCACTCTCACTGTTCTTTGCCTGGTACGACTGTATAACTCAGCCTCCTGCAGCTTGAGCAGACTTTCTTTATCAAAGACATTGCAATTTCTGACTATTCTGTCCGAGAACATACACCATGACTCCAAGTCACTGCAGTCAGAGATTTCTTTCTTGATTTCATCCTCAAGTTCTTTTTCCGAATTTACAATTATGCTTTCAACCTTGAGTCTTCCTGCATAATACTGTCTACTTTTAGACAGCAGAGAATTGACACCGCCAAGGATCTCATTAAGCTCATTTTCACTGATTTCTGATGATGAATTCATGTATATCCTCCTTATAACTGTTTAAAGACAGCCGTGTCACGGCCCGATCCGGCACAGATGTTCAGATACCCGTTTTTCAGATCATATATGGAATCTTCAAAGGCCTTCATAATTTCGCAATCATCCGGAAGTTCATTACGACGGGAAGGATCTATCCTGATGGATATCTTGAATGACGGATCAACAAGTCTTGCCTGTCCGAAGAGTTCAGACGGCATTACAGCTCCTGTGAAACGATCAATTTTGTTGTGCATGCGATTGACAATTCCTGCGCTGTCAACCACTGCATCGCTTACCTTAAGAGAACCCGAAAGCATATTGCCGTGCTCCTTGGGATCATTTCTTCCGAAAAGTCTGTAATACGGTTCAAACTCCTCCGGAGGTGTCTCGTTTTTAAGGAGTTTTTCTATAAGCATCTGAGGACGAAGTCCGGATTCATCACAGATATTTCTGTCTGCAAACCAGTTTCTTCTGCGCAGAAAATGATACATCGTACGATGTGCAAGAATGCCTTTGATAGTGCTGCCGGGAATAATAAATTCAGTAACTTCACGACTGAAATTTTTTCCATTCCATTCAAACCGCGTGTCTGTAAAGCATTGCTGAATATTACGATTTTTGGAATCGATTCCCTGTTCACAGCTCATCAAACCGATTTTTTTACCGTTAGCACCAGTTACTTCTGTTTTTTCAAGAGATTTGCCCGTCCCTATCCGCATAGAACCGCTGCATGCAAGAGTAAACTCCCATCTCTTATCTCCGGAGATCTCTTTATGCTTTATCTCATCAGCAATCACAACATCGCGGCTGGACACAAAATCTCTTATTTTCTGTGACAGTTTTCGTGGATCATCTGCAAATTGTTCAAGATCCAGTATCTCAACTTTCTGCCCCACTACCCTGAAAGCGCCAAAGCCGTTCGCGGTTTTGGAACCCATGGTAAAATAATCCGAACTTATGTAGTCAAGAAGGTTTGTGCATCCTTCCGTCTCATCGACTCCTTCAAGTTCAAATTTAACATCAAACGCAAATCTTACCCCCTTGGGCAGTGTTTTACTTTTAAACAGAGCTCCTTCATGATTGGTCTTTCGCGCATTTATACGACATCCGGGACGCTCAAATTTTCTGTCACCGGACAAACTCAGTTTACTGTAGATTTCATCCGTTCTGTCACACAAAACTCTGAAATCGGCTCCAACTCCGTCGCCAGGAAGACGTGAATGACTGTCAAGAAGCAAACCGTCTGATACAATAACCCGTGACGCACCGCCTCCTTTATTATCAGAAGATGATTCCGTTCCAAACCAGATCAGAGCATTTTTCACAGTCTCCGCTCCGGACTCTTTGGCAAAATTCTCCACAATGCTTCTCCAAACTCCAGCAATTGCAGTAGCAGGAAGATAAGGATTTCCGTTCCAGTCTCTTGCCAGTGCGTTGTTTGAAAGCAAATCACGATCTCCGGAATAAATAGCAAGAGGTGATGCGGTTTCTACGGCAATTCTAGCCAATACAATTACACTCATTTTTTATTTCTCCTATTTGCCGTAACTGTCTTCCATTTCGGTCGCACGCTTTTTGATGGTATCAAGTTTAGACAGATCATATCTCCGGAGTACATCAAACATACTTTCAAGAGTACGGTCACTGCAGCCTTTAATCAGTTCAAGAAATTCTTTCGCAAAACTTGTATTGGTTTTATTCTTATACGAGAAATGAATATCCCATGTATTGCTACTCGAATCACGCTGACGCTCATCCGCTAGCTTTTCTTCAATCTTCTTATATACATCCGTTCCGGCGGAAACAATATCAAGAAGAATTCCCCACTGACTGTTTGTAGGTCCCAGTTCTACCCCGCTGACCGGACGGCCGTACTGGTCCGTATCAAGCAGTGAATTGCTGTTTCTTGCAAACGTATATAAATCCAAAATTTTCAGCAGCAGACTTCCAGCAGATCTATCGGCAACCTGCCATGCCTCCATATCCTTGCTCTTTCTGTCAATATAACCGGTAAGATACCCGTACTCCTTATCGAATCTGCAGCAAACGGTCTTGTCATAACAGTCTAAAGCACCGGCATCTGCGATCTTCAAATCAGTATATAAACTGTCACTGATCATTTCAGAATTGATCCATGAAGGATTGACCATTACCCTGCCGAGACCCTGGTGACGTGAAAGACCCACACCATCCCTGGCTATCTTCTCAAGTTGTGCCGCATCAAGAGGACTGCCAAGATCAAAGCAAATGACGCTGCCTCTCTTAATCAGGCATTTTTCACTGTCGTATCCGTTGCGCTTACGATTGAAGTAACGGATCCTGCCCGTTCTTATAAAGGATTTTTCAGGGTTGTACTTAATATCACAGGTACAATCAAGCCAGAGATTGCTTCCCTGCGGAACAAAGGTGCCGGCAGCGGTTTCAAGATCTACAAATTCCACATCGCTCAGACACCAAAGGTAAAGTCGTCTATCATTTCCTTCAGCAGGAGAAGGTTTAAGCAGAATTTTTTCTATTGCGGGGATCCTGTCGGCAGGAATCAAAGAAAGTTTCACTCTTCCGAATTCACTTGAGCGGCACTTACCTATTCGCACCGTGGAATTAAGAAATTTCTCCATGTCATCTTTAGGAATAGTCCCGTCAGGTATATCCACATACCCCCAGAACCTGGTTCCGGAATCTATGAAATTCAAAGTAAACAGTTTACTTTCAGCTGCTGTCTGGGAATCAGGATCGATGGCGGTTTTGGTTGCGGAATGTCTTACCACTGAAAACCTGCCGCCGCTGCTGTTAAGATAACCGGATCTCACCTGCTTCAGTTGGACCTTTCCTGGTACTGACTTGACGAGATTTATGTAATCCGTGTCATCCTCATCTGCTCCCTTTTCATAATGGAGACAGCTCGGAGCAGGAAACACGGCGTGGAGACCGTCATTTTCCTCAAGCGGAAGACAGTTTGAAAACACAGCTTCATTGTTCTGAAAAACCCTGTCAAGAATCTTTTCGTTACCAGATCCTTCACTGTAAAGACGGCACGCCAGAGCACCTGAAACAGCGCTTCCGGGAATGTAATCAAGACAGATCTGACTGTATTCACTGCTGTGATTTGAACTTATTGAAATAGAATCCTTAAGCTCCGCTATGTAATAATACCTGTCTGACATTTATTCCTCCTTCATATTCCAAAGACAGCGTCCGAATCCGCGGCGACGCTTTCCTCCAATTTCGGTAACAAGCCCTGCAACTGCATCAAAGAGTCCGACAATCTCAGCAAAGTCCTGTTCTGTCAGAATACAGCCCGAATCTTCCCGTTTCTCCAGGGGATCAACTGTTACCTCCGCATGAAGATGCAATGGAATAACAGCCTCAACAGTTCTAAGACTTTTTTCAGAAGCTGTTCCCGTATCGCGATCTATCTTTGTACTCTGGACAGTAGTGAACAGCATTTCCGTTCTGTCACCTTTTGACTTATATTCACCTTTTTGATCATGTGTACCTTCACAAATCCGATCCTTGATACACTCCGGAAATTCGGCATTGGAAAAATGAATCAGGCCCTCCGCATGAAGTTCATCCTCAAGGAAACCTTCCTTTGTGCCATCATGACCGAAAATCATCTGAATTAATTTTTCAAGAAAGTCAAATCTGCCATCCCCGGTATGATTGAATCTGTCAAACCAGCCTGAACGCCCGGCCTGGCGAAAGGCCTCACGAAACACACCTTTGAGAGATTTTCCTGGAACGTATGGAAACCCTCTGGGATCACGCTGTGTAAGAAGATCGCTGTATGCTCCAGCTTCAGAACCTGTACCTATAAACCAGTATCCAAGAAAGTTCACGGACAAATCATATTTCTTTAGTGATTCCCTCATTATTATTCATCCTCCATGTCATCATCTTCTTCCTCAGACCAGTTGGCATAATTACCGCTTTCGCTATCACGATCATACTTACCATTGATAAAATGGTGAGCCACAATAAGATCACCAAAAATACAAATTTTCTTTTTATCATCAGCGTCTTTTTTGTTGTCATCACTCTCTGCTATCCCGCAGCTTCTGATGAATTTTCTGATATAGTTGTCATTACCCTCAGTTGAACAATTAAGACGATCCCAGGCATATACAATCTTGTCTGTAAGAGACATAATCGCCTTCATACCACTTAATGAGTCATCACTTTCAGAAGCATTGTGCATCAAAGTGAGCTCACGTCTGTACTCTGAGCATGCTCCGCTCATTATGTGTCCTGTTATGCGGCGCATTCTCCCCATAATTTTTGAAAGTTTCTTCGAATCATGATCCTTCTCTGTCATTGTTTCGGTTACAGAATCACTGATATCCTCGAGAGTAAGAACCCTGTTGTAGTACGGAGTATCTTTGAA
Organism: Succinivibrionaceae bacterium; assembly: GCA_016284235.1. Classification (GTDB taxonomy): domain Bacteria; phylum Pseudomonadota; class Gammaproteobacteria; order Enterobacterales; family Succinivibrionaceae; genus UBA2804. The sequence continues at coordinate 2,543 of JAEEOK010000116.1, read as the reverse complement.
TTCATCATTATTCACAAAATAAACCCCGCTGCCGACACATATCTTTGAACCGTCATCAGACAGGCTTGTCGTACGGCTGTTCTTGATCAGATTTTTAACGTTACCTGTTTCTGCTGCTGACATTCTAAACACTGCAACAGCGGAATAAAGGCGGTTGTTGCAAATTTCCCCTTTCTTATTTTCTCCGTAGAAAGCCTTGAGAAAATTCCTTTCTCCATTTTTATAGATTTTTTGAAGATCAGGCTTATGTTTGGTCAGGCTCTTTGCCATCTCGGCAAGTCCCTCCACCAGGCGCAGACTGTTAAAGAAAGGATGACTCTTCTTATTGAAAAGAATACCGCCGCTTGCTGTCAAATAAGCCGGAAGTTCTGCCTTTTCTATAGCTTTCTTCAAATTTTCGTCTTTACTAATCTGTTTTTCAGACTCGCTGCGGAACTCACGGCAGAAATCAATTACAAAATCATATGCATAGCACGGCTCCATGAGCAGTGTGACATCATCTCCTCCGATTACAAGAGGTCGATAGAAAGGTATCATATCCCTTTCGGCTGCCTTTCTCAGAATTGGAACCATTGCCTTCTGAACGGCACTGACTGTAACATGCTCCAGCATTCCTGAAAACTTACGCATCTGTTTTGTGTAATCATCTGCAGTTTTTCCCTTGAGAGCGTCCTTCAGAGCCATCAAAATCTGTCCCATGCCGTTGCCGTCAAGATGAATAAGGGCAATATCATTGTAAACCTTAGATTCACTCATGAATGCGAAATTTTTGATAAGTTCTTCAGACAGCGAATCCTTTTCACCGCTTGAGCTGTCAATCGTCTTACTGTAAAGCTTTAACTTCAGATCTCTGGCATTCTGGATCTGGGACATACATACCGAGCACAAATCCTGATACTCACCCTTGCGGCTTCCTACAGCAGGAGAACCGGTGCGGGGAGTCGACTGAGCGATAGCTCCCGCACAAGGAAACACTTTCTGACACCTGTTATTACCAACCTGAAGTTCTTTAAATGCCTTATCCAGCAAAGAGTGAAAATCAGAATCACCCTCAACCAGAACATCATTAAACACCATTTCAGGAAATGCGCTCTGAAAATACAGAAGCCAGAAGGAGCGCAGCCTTTCAAGCAAGCCTACATTTGAGCTCCAGCAGTAGAAGGATCCACCCTTGGCACGAAAAAAACGGATAATATCGGCTGATGATGAATTTTTCGAAGATATCAAATCAGACTTGTCCAGCAGTCCTGCTATTCTCATCACCTCGCAAAGTCTGCTGGATTCGTTATCATCAATCAGATTAGACAGCGCATCGCTGACCTCCACAACATTCTTCAATCTTCCTGAACGACCCAGATACGACTGAATTGATTTTGCTTCAAAGAGATAAATTCCCGTCACTATTTATCCTCCCTTAAGGATTGCGGTTTTAAAATTTGTTTACTCACAAAGAAGTAAAAAAAAATCTGCTGATTATTTAATCATGCGTACATTATCAAGCAATTTAAATAATATTCTTGCGACAAAGAGTCCAAAATTATTTATTTATCAGTAAAACATGTTATTTTTTGGACACAATTCACAAAAAAGGCCAGATCCGCAAAACAGAAGCAACAGCTTACAAAAATAAATATAAATTATTATATAAGTAATAATTTTGTAGCTATAGCAGGTAATAACAATCTATATCATTCGGATAACATATTGAAAATAAACAAATTATTCAATTTGGCATGAATATTGTCATAAAAAATACTAAAAAATCTGCTGCAAAATCAAACTGATTTATGGCTGGATCCGCAGCGGATTAGATGCATTTATGAGTTCATCTCAGATTCGTATGTACGGATAACATTATGCACCGAAGCTTAAAACCGGAAGACCTGGCTGTTATGAGCGAATAACAGGAAAACAGCAGATAAAAAAATATTTTCAATTTGGAGATGGAGATTACTGATATGCATACCCCTTACCGCATACCGCAATGGCTCGACAGCTTTATCTTTGATTCTCTTGAAGCTCGGATCAACTATGATCACTGCAGGGTCATGAACAATCTTGAGAACTCTCATCTGGACAATCTCAATTATCTGGGGACATACTTTCCCAGAACTTATACCGAAATCAAAACAGTGATGAATAAACTGTCCAGAGAAACAGACTATTTTGATCACCAAGATATCAGATTCAAGAGGGGTTTTCGCATTCTATCAGTTGGCTGCGGCACGGGAGGTGATGTAGTAAGCATGATCGACAGCATAAGCGAAATAACAGGCTGTCAGATCTTCTCTGTAACACTGATTGACGGAAACATAGATGCTCTTGAAATATGCCAGGAAATAATCAGTATGCAGGGATCAGTAAAAGGACTGAGAATCCAGACTGAAATTATTAATCGCTAGTTCCCGATAATTTTGAGAGTGTAATATCAAGTGTGTAAGTGATCGTTAATAAACTTACGCACTTTATTTTTTTGAGATAGTGCGATAAGTATTAGTGAGGATAAAAATATTATGGATAACACACTTATGGCACCAAGAAAG
>JAEEOK010000115.1 GCA_016284235.1 Succinivibrionaceae bacterium | reverse complement strand
GGAAATGATTGTTATTAAAATAACGAAAATGATTATTAGAAATAAGGTGAATCGGATATTTCCAACTTGTTTTTGTAAAGAGCCGAAAATGCTTGCAAAATGGAGTTTTGACTTTCAAGTCAAAACCTTCGGGTATGACTACTCCTCAGCAGTTTAAGATAAGATTAACACTTTTCTTGAACATAGGCCAGTTTATCACCTCCAAAAGGTTCATGAAATTTTTGTCCGGATCTGCCTTTAAAAGCTGTCCTCTGATTCAGGGACAGCTGGAGGTAATTTTCTTAACGACAGAAAGAATTATTCTCGCATACTGGCAAGTTCAAAGTATTTATCGTTAGTCATTTCATACTGGCATCTGTACATTTTTGTGAGTTCACCCTCTGAGCCTTTCTTTGTTACCGGGCCGCATTTTGTGTCTTTTTCCTTCACCCATTTTTTCTGCTCAGCCAGTAGCCTGTCTCTCTGAGCCTTGCTCAGTTCCCTCCAGCTTCTGTTAAGATTATCGTCCGCCATGAGGAACTGGAGCTTTGAACTGACATACATATTATGTGCATATTCTTCTTCAGTTTCGTATTCAAACAAGGTATCGCTTATGGAATCGAGGCAACCATCCTGGATAATCTCATCCATCCCAGGTACTGACTGAGCTGATATCTTCAATTTATTTGATCCGGCAGGTCTGAATGTAAATACTGCATGAGCATCACCCTGCTCTGTTTCATCCGGATTAACAAACGGACAGCTTATCGAACCGTCATCATTCCTTCTGCATTTAACGGATTTACTCTCGAATTCGTTTGTATCATCTGTCTTTGAAAATACGCCGGTACCAAGCTCACAGATTCTGATAAAGTGAATGCTTCCTGACACAGAGTATTCTGCACTGTCCTTATCTTTCGTAAATTTCAGATCGCCGGAAATATAACCTCCTTCAACCAGTTCTTTTTCTTCCGAAGTGAATTTTTTGCCTTTAACAAAGCTCTGGCATGCTTCAGATCCGGTTCCCATGCATATGAAGGAATCTGTGTTGTGAAACATTTTTGAGTACTTTGCTGTTGCAGGTGCATAAAGTCCGGTCTTTATTTCTGGTGTATCGGCAAGTGCAGAACTCTGCAGTGTACATACTGTCAGTAATGCAGTTGCATTCAGAAGGATTTTTGATATTTTTTTCATTAAGTTACCCGATTAATAATAATTCCAAATCAGCCGTAAGGATGTTGTTCCTTAAGCTGATATCCTACCACATCAGTCGCTAAAAGATCATTTTTAAATAAAAACTTTGTGTAACAGGATGCAAATGTCTTATGAAAACAGCATGCTGTATGAGAAGGAAATACAGCAAAGCAGCCATTCAGCAGGTGAGAAATGAAAATCCATGCGGTCTGATGTGCCACTCTCGTGTACCTCATGTATCATATTTTTCTGCAGTGCCTCATGTTTCAGTTTGTACCTAATACAAACACTGAACGTTTTTTTTGCTTCAGAATAGCCATGATAACCAACTCAACAGCTCAGAATACATAAATCCCTGTCTTTCATCACACAACGCAGGCAGATCACAGGACAGGCTGCGGTTTCAAAAGGAAATAATGAAATTCCACAGGGTTTCCGGCATATCAATAAGGCTCTGTTCAACAAAAAGTGTTGATGCTACAGAAAAACATTACATTTCATAATGTATTTATATTTTTGAACTTAAAAAAGTAAAAGTTAAAGGCCAAATAACGGATCAATGTGCAACGCTGATTCCAGGATCAACACTATTCCCTAACAGAGCCTAAAAATAATGATACCGATATAGAAATCATATCTGAACTTCAGGAAATATACCTTGGCGAGCTTGACGGTCTTCCATTCGAAAAATACGCGGACCGGCAGAGAAAGCTCCACAAAACTGCCATGACCATGCCTGCATACGTAAAGATAAAATGTGCCGGCCAATAACCAAACTGCCCCGGCGAGCCGTCAAAACAATGAACGAACAACTCGTAAAACATCAGAATTTAATCGCAGTAACCAACTGCGGAATAATAAAAATGAAGTTTGCAGAACTCACGGGAGTTAATATGAAAAGCCACAGACTCAGGCTTGACTGGGATCTGAATTATCTGTCAGGAATTGCTGTGCATTGCCAGTATTCAAGGAAAACAGGGATCCTGAAAAAGAATTTCACTGTTCATGAGCCCATATCCGTCAGCTATATTCAGAGCTGACAGTAAACCAACACCTCCGCAGGCCCACCAAGTTGCATAATACAGGAATCAGCCAAGTCATTGCAATGCTGCTGACGATGCCAGGACGACAGCATACAAAAAAAACACTGCAATTGAATTCCTGATCAGATCACAAACCTGCGATAAAATCTATCACCTGAGACCTGTCTCCTTCATAAACTCCGCTACCGTCCTGCATAACGCAGAATGCATCATTACCTCTGTTGGTAGTCAGGTAATAGTATCTTTCATTCCGGTACAAATGATATGTATACTGCGTCGGAGCTCCCTGATAATATCGCAGATCAAAAATACCCGGACATTTGACGAGAATCTCCTTCAAAATGTTGACAGTATAAGAATCAAGAAGGCTAGGCGTAACATCCATCATCGTACCCTCTCGATCATCTGTCACAATGCCGTAAAAAATATCAAACCTGTCTCCAGTTGTCAGACTGAGCATTATCTTGAACACCGGACCTCTAAACTTGAGATCTCCATCTCTGTCGGTGGAATAATGTGCAGTGTTGCACAAATTATTATAGATCACTGATTCATTCTTCACGATTAGAATGATTTCAAATGTCTCTCCGCTGAAGCCGCGAAGCGAATCAATCACAAGTGAACCGCTGTAAATATTGCGGGATCCAGAAAATCCGCCTTTATCTTTACCGGAAAACCAGCTAAAAAATCCCATAAAAAATTCTCTTCTGCCAGATTATGATAACTTTTGTTGTTCAAAAACTTAGACAGACATTGTATGCCATTTTATTTTATCATAGACACAGAAACATCTGCCAAACAGAACTCCGGTCACAAAAAATGCCACATAGTCCAATCATTTATGAATGAAAACAATGCGGCACATTCTTGAAAAATATTCTTCATCAAGTCATTCCTGCTATAAAAGACAGTGATAACAGGATTCAGATTCAGCAGAGAGAAGGCATAAACTTGGCAAAAAGATACAGACCGTCAGGCCCAGCATGGACCTCATGATGAACCCGAGGCGGCATAACAGATACAGTTCCTGTTTTGTATTCAATTTCATGACCGTCATTGATGCATTTTCCGCTTCCTGCAATCACCTCATGTGTTTCAAGCTGAGGATCATGGATATGATCTCTGATGCTGGAATTCGGAGCTATTCTAACAAGGTGAAAGCTGTAGACTCCGCCCGTCTCCTTTCCCCTGACAATATGTTTAAGCTCAACTCCGTTAAACACAGGGTGTTTGCTCCATGGAATATCAGCAAAGCATACTCTCCCGCCCGGAACCTCGTATACTCCATTGTTAAAAGCTTCAAAAACTTCATTGTTCATAATGATTACCTCGTTAGTTTGTTTACCAATTGTTGAGATAATCATATCAGCAGCGATTCAATCGGCATTGGATAAAATTGCTGATCTTGAGAATTCTTCAGGAGTAATTCCGACCTGCTTTCTGAAAACCCTGTCAAGATGGCTCTGATCACAGAAACCGACCATCTGGGCAACATCCGAAACCCTGTAACCTTTTTTCAGCAGATCCTGAGCTTTTCTAATCCTGCACTGCATCTGAAATTTATGAGGCGTCAGTCCGTTTTCTGAGGCAAAACTCCTGATCATATGAAACGAGCTTATGTGCACCTTCCGCGACATTTCATCTACACTCATTTCCAATTCGGGATTGCCGATAATGCGCTTCTTCAGAATGTCAAATTTTCCCTGAGCTGTTTCATCACACGGAATACATAGAGTGATCATGGAATAACATTCAGAAACCGGAGAAATAGAATGACAAACATCAGGATGAACAACAAAAAATTCTCCTGATCGACAGTGCTCAACCTGATCGGCGATTTTTATCGACACTTCACCGTCAGTAACAATTCCGATGGCATAATGCCCTGTGTGGGTATGGGGAGGATAGGATATGCTGACATGCTCCAGACTTACAATCTCAATTCCCGCGGATGAATCCTCAATAAAGGACAACCTTTTAACTCTGTCTGCGCTTTGCACAACCGCTCACAACTGCCAACTAATTACACATGACTGTTAATTTAAAACCTGTAATCCTTATTCAAAAAGCTGCACGACTCATTCCGGAAATCCTGCGCAAAAACAAGGATCTGATTATGAGAACGACTGACCGAACCTGAAGGCCTCGTTGAGAGCCTCTTCTGATACTTCACCGCGTTCCCTTGCTCCTCTGACAAGAACCTTGCCGGCATCCCTAAGTTTAAAGAAATCAAGAACAAGCCTGTACTGAACAAGAACTGAATCAAACATCTGAGGAAGTTCTGCAGCTCCCACCATAATAAGCCCGAGCTCCTTGAGATGAAAACAGTTTCTCACCGGAGAATGGAGGCGATCAACAGCACATTTAAGCTGCGCACTAATTCCGTAAAAATACAGAGGTGAAGCAATAATCAAAGCATCAGCAGACATCAGAGCATCGTACACGATCTGCATATCATCTTTTTGTGCACATCTGCCGCCGACACTTCTGAAGCATGCATTGCATCCTGTGCACGAACCGATCTTCAGCCGGTTAACAGACAGCACAGTAACCTCATTTTTCTCCCCCGCCCCTTTTCTGAAAGAATCTACAAGCATATCGGTATTTCCGTTTCTGCGAGGGCTTCCGGCAAGAACAACTATTCTTTTCATTTCAGAATTATAATCCAGTTGACAATTTTTACATCCATGCAGGTGTAGGCAATTATAAAATTAAGTTTTGTGATAAAAACTGATCTTCGCCACAATGCCGGACTATCAAGAATGATTAAACGCACATCAGACCTCGAACAACATAATTTGATTCAAAACATGATCTAACTCCTGTTTTTTTAGCTATCCATTGATCTATGTATAAAAATCTTTTTTCATAACGTATATAATCATAATGACAGGATTATAAAAAGCCATGGAAGGTTAACCGAATGTTTAAGTTTAAAGATATTCTGATGTATACCGTTGCCACTGCTGTTTTTGCACTATCGACAAATGCCGTAAATTCAGCGCAGGTATACAGTTGGGTTGACAGTAAGGGAGTAACCCACTACTCTCAGCATCCTCCGAGAGATGATGCATCTGCCAACGTAAACATGATTGATACAGTTTTTTCACCTAGTGAACTGTTAATGCTTCAGAAAATAAAAGAAGAAAAAAAGAAGATTGCTGAGCAGAAAAATGCCAAAAACGAAGAGGAAATCATCCGTGGATGCAAGGATCTTCACAATGAAAAAATCAGGTACTACCGCAGAAAGATCGAAGATACCTACATAGCTAACCTCAACAAGTGTGACATTTCAGTTCAAAGTCTCAAACCGTCACAGGCCAGACCTAAAAAAGAAAAATGCTATGCCGAGGCACTTAAGGTTAAAATGGCTGACGTAAGTCAGTTGCCAACTGAAGATGATTGTACTGGTGATTCAGACAAGAAAAAGGGCAACTGATTTAGTCTTAACGTTTAAAGCTGAAATTGGAAGTCTGTCTCAATACGAGGCGGACTTTTTCATTTGCGGTAAAAAACGGCAGGATCAGAAGCTCATAAACTTTCCACTATCACCCAGACTTAACCCAACTCCTGTATAAAAATCAGAAAACAAAAGCCGCCGTTCAGGCTGATAAAAAACAGATACAGTCCTTATCCTAACAATCCTTTTTCTTCTGTTCTCCCGTCTTTTTCCAGGTAACGTCATTTCGCAGGTAAGTTGGGATCAGATTTTCGGGATCATCAGCCTTGTCAACCAGTCTGAGAGCCAGATCCAGCATGTCAACAGCATCCGGAAGCATATCCGGTGAAAAGGAAGCTCCATTCTCAATTGCATATTTATTGAGTTCATCATATGCATTGAAGCCGGTACCTGTTACTGCAAATGGCTTTCCACTGAAATGTGAATCAATTATGCTTACTGCATCAGCCGGCGGACATACCTGCTCACTGCCGATGAGCTCTGCCGCACCGTTATTAGAATGAAACAGGGCAAAATAAACTTCACCCATTCTTGCATCTATGGCTACAGCAATATTCTCTGCACCGCTACGCCTGATGCACCCCTGTGCAAGGATCATAAGATCGGAAATACCAAGCAGCTTAAGATTAAGTCCGAAACTCAGTCCCTGAGCTATGCCTATTCCTATTCTAACTCCGGTAAATGAACCCGGTCCCCTGCCGCACACAATCAGATCAAGATCTTTTTTTTCAAGATCCGACTCGTCAAGAAGTTCATCGCACATATCAAGGAGCACATCGGTATGACCCTGAGGTACAACCCTGCGTCTTGAAAAAACAGTGCCGTCTCTGAGAAGAGCGGCAGAACAGGCCTCAGTGGCAGTATCAATAGCCAAAATATTCATATATAAATCCGAACTGATCTAAAATATAGAAAAAAGCTGAACACATATCAGACATCAGCAACACCGGTCCTACGGCAGTAGGATAATAAACCTGTTGCAACAGAATCGCAACTGTACATTTCAGAAGCAGGAACACAGAAAAAATTACTTCAGTCAATCATCTGACTCTTCAATCCAGGACTCAACTGATTTATCATCTGATTCAATTCCTTTGAGGTATTCCTCCATCTCCACCTCTTCACTGATGTTATCTTCATTCTTTCTTGCTCTGCTGATTTCCCTGTGCTTCTGCCACTGTCTGCTGATTTCATCAAGCGAACCAGTCTGGGCAAACGGAGGAAGTTCATTTAAAACCCTTTTACCATAGGAAGGACCGCTGACAATACGATCATCCGCAATAGCTACAACGCCGAAATCATTTTCAGATCTGATAAGCCGTCCCACTCCCTGCTTCAGAGATATAATCATTTCAGGCAAAGATAAATCCACAAACGCGTTACGATGAAGCACCTGTGTTACGTAATCCGACATCGCCTTCTGCATGGTATCCATAGGCTTAAACGGAAATCTGTCTATAACAACACATGACAAGCCGTCTCCGGGAATATCAACGCCCTCCCAGAATGATGAAGTCGCCACCGTTACAACATCACCATACCGAAGCATATTGCGAACAATCTCCACCTTGCTTGTAAGACTTTGGCAGTACAGTTTACGCTTATTCAGAGCGGAATTATTTTTCAGTAAACTGTAAACCCTGCTCATTGTACCCAAGCTTGTGCAAAGAATAAGAAAACCGCCGTCAATTACCTTAAGAAGCGGAAGAACATAATTAACAATCTGCTGAGAATGCTCCTCTCCAACAACTTTGCCCTGCGGAATGAATTTCGGCAGATATATAAAACCCTGTCTGGAATAATCAAAGGGAGAATTAACCTTAAGATGCAGTTCATTCTCTATGCCGAGCCAGTTGCAGTACTTGTCAAATGTATTGCCGGAAGTTATCGTGGCTGAAGTAAACACATATACGGGAATTCTGACAGTCTCAGTCACTTGAGTGCTGCTGTCTTTATCATCCGCAGAAAATCCGTTATCGCCCTCATCATCCAAATCAGATTCAAAAGTTTCATTTAATACGAATGATTCTGAATCTTCATCGATGTCATCTTCATCATAATCATCATCTGTGGAGTCCGAACAGTCTTTGACCGGATAGCCGCTATTCAGAATTTTGTGCGGAAAAATCGAGGAAACATCCAGAGGAATAGACTGAAGTGAGAACGAATTCTGTGTTGAGACTATAAGAAAAACATTTACCAGTGAAGGTTCTGCGCTTTCGATAAAAAAATCTGCCATATTTATTATTTCTTCGAAAAAATCACTTGCGGCAGTAATAAGACTTTTCAGAGGATTTCCTTTTTCTTCCTCTATTGAGTAATCGGTTATAAGATTTTTTAATTCCGCGTATAACTTTTCGAGTTCAATTTTCAAACGTCTCAGAACCTTGATAACCTCAGGATGTTTGCTCTTAACTTCACTGAGAAGAACGGAAAGTCGCCCGCCTTTATCGTATGAGGTTGTATCCGACCCCTTTCGCGTCTCCATGTAGAGATCCTTTGAAATATCCCTGGACAGAAAATCCAGATTATCACATAAATCCCTGACAGCGTCGCCAAAGCTTCTGCCATTGCGTTTTCTTCCCTTATAAACATTGTCATCACCAAGTTCCTCCAATGTTGCACAGCACTTTCTTATTGTTGCACTGCCTGATTCCTCGGTAAATGTTCCCCTCACAACCTCTGGAACATGATGACCCTCATCAAATACAATGACATCGGGACTGGAATTAAAAAGGGCAAAATTACGGAGATAATTCTGAAGGAGGAGACTGTGATTGACAATCAGGAGATCTGCATCATCAGCCATGCGCCGGGCTCTATTTACATAGCACTGTGCTGCAAATTTGCATTTATTTCCGCGACAGGTATAAGAATGCGCGGCAATGCGATCAATAAAGTCATGTTCAAAATCACGAAAATCAAGCAAAGACAGATCACCGCTTTCTTCCCGATCCAAAAAATTTCTTATTTTCTGAATTGACGATATATACTGACGACTTTTTACCTTTACATCATTTTTACCTTCATATTCCTTTTTTCCGTCCTGTTCCATTTTTTTCAGACGAGAAATACATACATAATTGGCTCTTCCCTTAAGAACCACTACCCTGTATTCATTTTCGAGAAGCGTTTTTATATGCTCTGTATCACGCCTAATCAACTGATCCTGAAGATTTAAAGTCCGCGTACTTACTATAACCCTGCGTCCGAGTTTAAGAAGCGGAATAAGATAAGCGAAGGTTTTACCTGTGCCGGTTCCGGCTTCAACTACAAGATTACGCTTTTCCCTTACTGCGGTGATTACAGCTTTGACCATATCAATCTGCGGTCTGCGCTCTCGAAAGAATGATGTCTTGCGGCTTAAAAGTCCGCCTTCTCTGAATATATTGATAATAAGTTCTTCAAGAGGGTTGTTAAAGGAACAGTCATCAAGATCAAAATTGGAAAGAACCTGTGTGTTATCAGCATTATGTCGGGTCCTGCCGAGCAGCTCTGCAGAAGATTGAGTCTGGAATCTGAATCCATTTCTGTATTCACTGCCGCTGTCTCTGCTTTTGCGATCATGAAATTCCGGCACTGACGGCGAGACTCCGTACCTGGTCTGCGGTGAAGAAAATTCTGAGTCGCTTGACAGCAGACTTTCCAAATACCCGTCATCCTGAAATCCAGGAGGCTCTTGAAAACTACTCATATATACCCCGCAGCAACGTATAATTATTCTTTTTACTCAAAACGCGCGGCAAAATCAAGATAATGTTTGAAATTCAAGCCAAACAGGCAAATTATGCACGATAAAAGGCATACACATACACTTACGATGATTAAAAGTTGTTGTTTATGCGATTCAAGCTAAAGAAATTAAAACGGAATATTATTCCTGCTCCGAACTCTAAAGGAAATCATCAAAATAAAAAATCATCTGATTAAACCTGTGACGGATCATAAAAAACAACAGGCGTCGGCACTTTTCGCGACGAGGAACAAGTCAACCTGCATAAAACTCCAAAACCGCAATTTGACCCGTGATCATAAAAGGTAAACGAAAGAATGGAATACGCAAATTTCAAATTTTATAATGTGTTCAAAAATAATGCCCTGAGCTCTTCTATCTGTACGGATTTCCTGCTCCATGAAAAAAATAATCGGTCTGGCTGACTGCAATAATTTCTTTGTTTCCTGTGAAAAGGCTTTCAGACCGGATCTTAACGGACGCCCGGTTGTTGTTCTTTCCAACAATGACGGCTGTGTAATATCCAGATCTGCAGAAGTCAAGGCACTTAAAATTCCAATGGGAATACCCAGATTCAAAATTCAGCACGAAATAGAAAAATACGGTATTGCTGTTTTTTCAAGTAATTTCGCTCTGTACGGAGATATGTCAAACAGAGTTATGAGTACACTGGGTAGATTTACTCCGGATCTGGAGCAGTATTCCATAGATGAAGCTTTTTTCAACGCCGGAGCCGTACCGGTTATCAGAGACAACCTTACGGAAGCGGGAAAACAGATACGGGCATACATTCTGAAAACTACAGGTATTCCCGTAAGCATAGGATTTGCAACAAGTAAAACACTTGCCAAATTAGCCAACTACTATGTTAAAAAACATACTGAATACGGAGGAGTTCTTGATCTTACAGATGATGAAATGAAACAGAAGCTGCTCTACATCTGCCCCCTTAGCGACATCTGGGGTATAGGCAAACAGCTTTATGAAAAACTGATTCAGATGAAAATAAAGACTCCTGCGGATCTTGCAGCCTCCGACTATATACGCATGGGAAAAAAATTCGGAGTAAACATGCAGAAAACCATAATGGAGCTTAACGGAATTTCCTGCTACGACTTTATTGAGAATCCTGCGCCCCGCAAGTCGATTATGCATTCATCAACCATGGGAACCCCTTCGAGCATGTTCGAAATCGTCTCTCAGGCTATTTGCGGGCACATTTCCGCAGCTGCTGAAAGTATGAGAAAAGATTCTCAGAAAACCTGCTGTCTGACCATTTTCTACCGCACTGGAGTATTTAAATCATCCGGAGATTTTTTTTCCGCTTCCCGCAGTCAGACATTCTGCACTCCGGTCAGCGATACCAGAATTCTTATGCACAGCGGGATCAGACTCCTTCAGCAAACATGGAAACAGGGGTATCAGATAAGCAAGGTCGGTATTATACTGAGCGAACTTGTAAGTGAAGAGCATACTCAGATGTCAATGTTCAGCAATACGGAACAGACAGTTCAGAATGAAAGACTCATGAAAGTAATAGACAGTATCAACAGTTCAGATAAGGGAAGAGTGTTCTTTCTCGGACAGGGAATTAACAAACCATGGAGCTCTGTCAGAAAGTTTCAGTCACCGCGCTATACGACAAACTGGAATGAAATTATCAGAGTGAAATAAAAAATCCTGCATATTGCAGGATTTTCTTACTTTAAGACAAAATCAAAATATGATAAGCCGCGACTTAAACTACAGAGTCTTGGTAGCACTCTCGATAATAGTAGTGAAATCAGGAGCTTTCAAAGATGCACCGCCGACAAGACCGCCGTCAATATCAGGCTGCTTGAAAAGATCATACGCAGTCTTGGCATTGCAGGAACCGCCGTAAAGAATCTGTACCTTTGATGCAACATCAGCATCATACTTTGCAAGGAGTTTACGGATATTTGCATGAACATCCTGTGCAATCTCAGGAGTAGCGGTTTTACCGGTTCCAATAGCCCAAATAGGCTCATATGCAATTACAGCATTGTTGAATGCAGCAATTCCGCAGGCATCAATAACAGCCTTCAGCTGAGTTTCACAAACCTCATTTGATTTGCCAGCTTCAAACTGCTCAAGACTTTCACCTATGCACAGAACCGGGATAAGACCTGCATCCTGAGCAGCCTTGAACTTGGCGGCAACAACAGCGTCAGTCTCATTATGATATGCTCTGCGCTCGCTGTGACCTACGATGGCATATTTGCAACCGAACTCCTTGATCATTGCAGGAGAATTTTCACCGGTATATGCACCGGAAGTATGAACATCCACATCCTCAGAACCGTACTTTAATGCCGATCCCTTGGCTAGTTCTTCAACCATACCGATAAAAATAGCAGGTGCACAAACAGCAACCTCTACTTTAGAATTATCGTTGGCAGGCTGTACAAGAGCCTTTACTAAAGCTGTCACTGACTCCTTGGTACCGTTTAATTTCCAGTTACCCATTACCAGAGGTGTTCTCATTACAATCTCCTAGAAAAAATAAACATAAACATAAAATTTGTGTGTAATTATATCAGAAACACATGAGATCGTAACACGATCCCGTCTATTTTATGCTGATGGATTTTACTCACCATTTCACTGCATGGCACTCCCCGTAATTGACATCCTCCTCTTCCTAAAGGAAGGCGATTCCTGCCAGTTCCCGCAGCAGGCTGCTTCGGCGGGTTCCTGCCGCTGACCGAAAATACGGTTTACTTCACAAGCCATACCGCTGTGCCCGGCCTGATTTGCAGTCATTTAGAAAACCGAAGTCTGTCTCTGTCAGCAAGAAAGATTATGCCTTATATCCCCGACCTAAAGGACGCGGTTTTACGGCACGATCAGATAAAAAGTCCGCAGGTCAGACTTTTTATCCTTATACTGCACCAGACTATGGGATGGCATGTATGAAGACTATGCGGCGGTGTTCGATTAAAAACATGATCACAATCCTGCATATCTTACAGCCGGCATAACAATTAGGGATCTCTTTGATAACCGTCTTTCTACAGACGTTCCATTTTGTGATATACTTCGCACAGATTAAAGTAACGACAGGGAAGAACTTCATATAATTTATGGGGTATAATTTCCCAGATTATGATTAGTTCCCGTAAAGAAGCGTAAATCTACTGCAATTGAGATGGGTTACATGTTGCTTAAAGTGCGGCAAAAGCTGCGGTAGAAAGAATGTCCTGTGCGGAATACGCTAAGTGAACACGCCCGCAGGATATAAAGATTGTCTGAAGCAGGACAAAAACTTGAATATCAGACTGCTTGGAAAGAATTGCAGGTTTCCTGAACAATTCACTTCCTCCTGGTCATGGACAGTTAACTCATAACTCCTGTCAGCAGGAAAGAAAGCTCATTTGCACATTCACTGAATGTAACAGAAAACCGGGAAGACAAAGCTGCCGGTTCAAATTTAGATTGCTTTCTGGTCCGGGCTGACAGCAAAAGACAGAATTCTTAATTTTAAAAGTCATTATCAACTGATGGAATTTGGTATGAAAAAATTATATATTCTCACGGGCGCAGCCATGCTTTTCTCAGGATGCGTGCCTCAGTCCAATCTCGAGTCTGATATCAAGCTTAACGAGATAGCGGCAAGTCAGGCTGAAATAAAAGCGGAGAACAATATGACAAATGACGCGATTCTGTCTGAATTGAGGGAAATCAAGGAAAAACAGGCAAATACAAAGGAGCTTCTGGAACAGATAAAGGAGCTGAAGGCACAAAACAACAAACTTATCAAAGAGCTTTCACAGTTCAAAACCGCTCAAAACACAACCGACAGCAAAACCAAAACCGTTCCTGCAGATCAAAATTCCAAAGAAGTTGTATACAACAGCAAACCTTCCGACAAAAAAGCGCCGGACGGAAAACTTATAGTTGGAAGCGAGGAATGGGTTCTTCTTGAAGATTTTGAAATAGCCATGCTGGCCAGAGTTGACACAGGGGCAACAACTTCCGGGATAAACGCAACCAACATTGAAGCTTTTGAAAGAGACGGAAAGAAATGGTACAGGTTTGATCTTCCTGATAATAGCGGCACCATGCATCATCTGGAGGGAGCCTTTGTGCGTAAGGCGGAAATCATACAGTCAAGCAACGTTAAAAATACGCATGAAAGACCGGTTATTCAGTTGAAGCTTACACTTGGTGATATAACAAAAACAGCCGAGGTGACCCTGACCGATCGCTCTCATATGAATTACGGTCTGCTTCTGGGCCGTGAATTCATGAAGGACGACCTGCTTGTTGATATCGGCAAGGAAAAAATTCAGAAAAAACCGTCAGCATCATTGTACATAGACAAAAAAGATAAAGAAAAAGAACAGGGTGAAAAGAAAAACGATAAGAAAAAGCTCTGACAAAAAAACGACAGATTGTGTTTGGGGTACATGTGCAAAGAAGCTCCCGCCCGGCACAGACTGCATTTTGAGGAATTTGATCAAATCCGCGTCTTTTAAACCAAGAGGCGGATTTTTTTTACTTCTCATTTCGACGGCGGGATGCAGCAATTTGCTAAGAAAATTGTTTATACTTTTTTTTACCGCAAGGTATGATACAGAAACAGAGTACTATGGATTTAGTCATTAAAAACGCCCGATGCGGATCCGGCGGATACGATCCGGTATGTAAACAAAAAATGAGAGTTCTATCAAAAAAAATAGTATAATCACCCAAAGTTAAAATATGCCGGTGCTCATGCCCGTAGTTTATGAAACGGTGGAATTTTTATGATATCACGCAAAACGTACTATCTGATAATAATCATTCTCTTTCTTCTGGGTCTAGGTCTGATGATCTACCGCAACGTATTTTTCGAAGTACCGCTCTTTCCTTCAGAGCATCGCGAAGTATGGTCAGTTGAAGCCAAGATTAAATTCAAAGCGACCGATGATTCACCAATCAAACTGTCTTTTGCCATACCGAGCAACCAAAGCGGATATACCATTCTTTCTGAAACTCCTTCCAGTCCAGGATACGGAGTCAACTTCACAGAGGAAAAGAACCAGAGAAGAGCAGTCTATGCCACCAGGAGTGCTGTCGGTCCGCAGGAACTGTTCTACACCGTTAACATACTCAAGGATCCTGTTGCCAAGGATTCGACAATAAAAGTGCCGAAAATAAAATTCACCAACGAGGATGACGTTTCAACCAACGCAAGAAATACAATACTTGCTTCTGCTCAAAGCAAATCAGCAGACACACCGACACTCGTTGCTGAACTTAACAAGATCCTTGATTCAAATGATCAGAATGTACAGCTTCTTCTTAAGGATACACCGAAATCTGTACTTCTTGCAGATCTTCTAATGCGTGCACAGATACCTGCCCGTATCGTCAACGTACTCAACCTCAAGGATAAGAGAAGGCGGCAGACACTTGAAGATTACGTGCAGTACTTTGACGGAAACGCTTATTCTCTAATCAACCCTGCCGATGGCAGTGTCGGTCACCCTGAAGATGTAATACTCTGGGAATACAACAGTACCCCGCTTATCGATCTCACAGGCGGCCGCAATGCCGAAGTACTGTTTTCTATGGCAAAGAAACCGGTTCCCGTAAAAACAGCACTGAGTGAAAAATTCAAAAATACAAATCTTATAAATTTCTCGCTTGATCTGCTGCCGCTTGAAGAACAGGCTATTTTCATGGACATTCTGCTTCTTCCGGTAGGTGTACTTGTCGTTGTTTTCCTCCGTATAGTTGTCGGACTTAAAACATCAGGTACCTTCATGCCGGTGCTGATAGCCATGGCTTTTATGAAGACACACCTTCTCGTAGGCGTTGTAGGTCTTCTGCTCATAGTAAGCATCGGTCTTCTGATACGCTTCTATCTGTCAAGGCTGAACCTGCTGCTTGTGGCAAGAATATCAACTGTTATCATAGCCGTGATCGGTATAATAACCTTCCTTACAGTAACAACTTTCCAGTTTGGCATCACAGAAGGCATGAAGATCACATTCTTCCCGATGATAATTCTTTCATGGACAATTGAAAGAATGTCGATACTGTGGGAGGAAGAGGGTGCAAAGCAGGTTTTTGTGCAGGGCGGCGGCTCTCTGCTTGTAGCCATACTTGCATATCTGACTATGAGCAGCAGCATAATCCAGCATCTGACTTTCAATTTTCTCGGACTTCAGTTGATTATCGTCGCCGTGGTTCTGCTCCTTGGAAACTATTCTGGTTACCGTCTGACAGAACTAAAGCGATTCAAACCGCTTGTTGACGAAATTCAGGCAGAAGCAAATGCAAAGAAGGGAGATAAAGACTAAAGCTGAGGACAACCGGTGACTGTGCATAAAGGAAACATCTCTTCTTTTGTGCACTTTAACGCAGATACGTGATATTACCGTTCAAAATAAAATCGCTGAACTGCCGAAGAATGGATTAAAATTCAAAAGATACCTTGGAATGTTCATCCATTCTCACTTAAAGTGTATGATTAAAAAGTCGATGCTGATGAGACAATTTGTAACAAACCTGCCGGTTAGATTAACGAAGTCGATTTACTGGAAAAAATTGGCTACTTTTGACAGTTTACGTTCTCAATAACATAGAAATACCCCTTGCCCCTTCAGGCCGGCATGCCAGGTTTCCGTTAGTTAAAGAACGTATTAACTCTTATTGAAAAGAGAAAGGGTGGAAGTTTGAAAAAAGAATTTATCAAACTTCTTAAAGTTGTAAACTTTATTTAAGCACAATTACCTATGTTCGGATTTCTGAAAAACTACACATCTCCATTCAAACTTGCGAAAATCGGAATAATGGGAATGAATGTCCGCAACTGCAGATACATCAGTCCCTATAATCCAAGAGAACTGTACCCGCTGGTTGATGACAAGCTGAAGACAAAAAAGATCGCTCTGAAATACGGTGTCACCGTACCAAATCTTATCGGTTGCATACGCCATCAATACGAAGTCGGTGATTTTATCAAACTGATTGGAGAACGCACGGAATTCTGTGTAAAACCAGCCCAGGGATCCGGAGGGAAAGGCATTCTGGTTATTGTCGGAAGGGTCGGAGACAAGTATATAAAACCGAACCATCAGGAAGTATCGATTTTAGATATTGAACGTCACATATCCAATATACTGGCCGGACTTTTTTCACTTGGAGGCAAACTGGATAAGGTTCTTATAGAGGAACTTATTCACTTTGACAACGTTTTTGACGGATACTCATATGAAGGTGTTCCGGATACACGCGTAATAGTGTTTAAAGGATTCCCTGTTATGTCTATGATGCGCCTTTCCACTGCTAGATCTGACGGCAAAGCCAATCTTCATCAGGGAGCTGTCGGTGTCGGACTTTGCCTTAACACAGGAAGAGCAATCAGAGCTGTTCAGTTCAATTCCCCGATACAGCAGCATCCCGATACAGGGAAAAACCTTTACGAGCTAAAAGTTCCCCACTGGGATAGAGTTCTGGAGCTTGCTTCATCCTGCTACGAGATGTCAGGGCTTGGATACATAGGTACCGATATTGTGCTTGATCGCGACAAGGGACCTATGCTTCTTGAACTAAATGCAAGACCTGGTCTTGCAATCCAAATTGCAAACGCCACCGGCCTTCTCCCTCGTCTTAAACAAATCGAAAAGCTTCTGGAGGATGATCCAAGAATGACTGTACAGGAAAGAATTGAATATTCAAAAAATAACTTCGGAGTTTACAAGAACTGAAGTTGATATCATTTCCTAATGCAGATTGTTTCTCTGCATTGCCCTCCTGTACGGGATAGATGCTATTGAAAAGCTGTATCTAATGCCCAGTATCCGGCATCCTTTTGATTTTTATGATGTTCGATCATTTTGGAAAGGGACTGCCATAATATACTTTGACCCTACGCTTTAGGAAAGTTTAGAAACGAGAGTGAAAGAGGACGGGAATTTTCGTAAAAAGCTTTTAGTCCTGCCTGCCAGATACGAACCATTCCCTACGATCTTCTATTTTTGCGGAATACCCGTGAAGCCAGGTTTCGGCTCAACTCCGTCTATGAGTGATTTATTATCTACATTTGTTTTTTCCCAGAGTAGGTCAACCGTACGACCATCGATAGTGCAGTTCTCATTATTTTTGTAGTCATCAGCCTCATATCTGAATTTCATTGTTGTTTCATCGTTTGACTCTTTGATGAAATATCCAAGAAAACATATTATGAGCAGGCATACGACTAAATGTACTCCAAGAGCTGAGTATTTAAGCAGGGGAAATATATCGTCCCGACTGAATAAGTGAACGGAAAGTATTACAGAAATCAGCAGATAACATATAAGGCTGATCACAGATGACAGAACGGATCTGAACAGACGAACTGTACCAGCAATATAAAGTACAAAAACTATAAGGCCCGCTATAACAGAGTCTGCAAGCAGTAGTACATTTCCACCGCTGTAGCTTTTTTCTTCGAATTTCCTAATTAAAGCAATGAGGGGAACCCCAGAAATAGAGTAGGCTAAAAAACCTGTTGAAACGAGAAACATGTAATACTTGAGCTTAGATACTGGTACTTCGCATGCCAGTTTGCCTGTCTGACCATTCATGGCAACTGTAAATTTTTTCTTCTTCCAGGTGACTTCCATGTACCAGATTGGCATTAGAGCATAGGTTACTCTCTCCTGTTTTATATCATATTCTCTTTTTGCTACTTTCAGGTACTGGTAGTTTTCTGCATCAGTAAGATAGCGATCAAATGAATCAGACACTCTTTCGGCTACTGTTTCGAAGCTGTCGCTTTCATCCATATTGAAGATGCGTGCTTCCATTCCAGAAAGATATGCAAAACTGAAAGCCTTCACCTCGCTGAAATTATAAGGTTCCAATCCCTGGGATATATCACCATCAATTTCTGTTGTTGCATCCTGCGGAATATGCTGAAACCGCATTTTACCTGAAGCCGAACACTTATAGGCAGAATGTACATTACTACACTCGATCAGCTTTGATAATTTGACGGTTTCTGCCGTATATTCAATACGACCGTCGACACTGACATCAAAAAAGCAGAAAGGTACGTATATAGGAGAAATTTTCTTTATGACAAAGGTTTCAGCGAATTCATCGGGAACAAAAGCTCTGCGCTCAGTTATTTCCTTGTGCCAAATATTTAAGAAATCATCCCGATCGCAGAGAAACACTCCGATAAAATCAGGAATTTTCAGATCCTTGTATTTATCTGTAAAAATGATCCTGTTGCCACAGAATGGACATTTTTTTGTTGTTTCAGGAGATTCCGGTGAGAGTTTACCACCGCAGGAGGAGCAGGTATAAGTTCTTTTGAAAGGATTAACCTGATTATCAGACTCGTTTAAAACAGCTCCGGCTACAAAAATCTGTCCGACTTTCTCTTTTGGTTCATCCTTTCTCTCAACTTCTTTTTCATATTCTGCAACGCTCAGAACAGTTCCGCAGGAAATACACTTTAATTTACCCAGCTTTATGTTGAAATCCATATTGCCGGAACAGTTAGAACAGCGACAGTGTCCTAGTGTTTTTATCATATTGAATTCTCCTTGAAGGAAATACCATCAGGACAGTGCCACAGTTCATATCCGGAAGAAATTCTATGAGTTCATTACAGTCAGAGAAACTGCCTATTCATAAAATACGGATAATCATGAAGACTGTACCAATTACCAACAGCTAAACAAAAGATCCTGACTATAACTCAAACACTTTTGCTGTTTCTCCAATACCTGCTGAAACATGGCAATATATGAAGCACGTCGTATTAAGGAAGGAACCTTGTCTTTACCGAAAATAAATCCGGATTACTCTCCTGCATTTGGGGTTGAATTCAATTCCAGGGCTCTCTCGCAGAACTGACCATAACTTGCAACCCTCTGCTCTATGTCACCGCTTAATGTAGTGACATAGCTATCCCCCCTTTCACTGCCATACGGATCCCTAAATTCTTAAATCTGCTGTAAACAGCTTCATTAAGCGCATCAAAACACGGATTGCGATCATCAATCCTGGCAACAAAAGCCTTGATCTGAAAATTCAACACACCGTCATCAAAACCCGCAAGACATACATTGGATTTATGTTCAGCAATAACACAAGGACACTTTGAGACGATCGCGGAAAGAATATCCCTTACCTACTTTGAGTCTGCTCACTTATGTACCCTTTACGGAGTTCAGGTTTTGAAAACATTTGATAGTCAAAAGAAATCTGATTCCTGACTTTTGTTTTATGTTTATAATGAGGCATTCTGCTTGTATGATCACCCCTTTTCTATTTACGAAAAAAATGATTTATAATCATTACATACCTGTTTACATATCCGTAGAGATAATTTTGAATGCAATGACCTGTAATCAACCTGATCAGAATCCTGTAATGTTTTATAAAGTTCCTCATAATGAATAAAATCTTTAATAGTTTTCTTTAATTCTGGAACTTCACAATCTCTTTTTTCAAAGAATTTTTGTCTTTCTGTATATAAACATACATTAAACAGATTCTTAGATAAAAAGACATATAATCAATTTCTGGATATATACTATCCGTCATTTGACCTGTTCATTAAAAACTCTTGTGAGGAAGTCTTTTTCCATTTAAAAATCTTGAGCTCGTTTTAAAAATTATTAAAGATTGAGTATATATCAAATATCAATATAAATAAACGTGTTACAACTCACGCTTTTTATAAAATCAAAACATTTCCAGAACAGAGCCAGTGTTTATAAAACAGAGAGAAAACCCTCGCCGTAAAGGTGCGGGAAATTAGCAATGCAAAAATTGTATATTATTTAAAATATTTTGCATTAAACATCTTGACAAAAACATATAAAACAATTACAAAAAAAGTAAGATAATGATTTATTTGAATAAATATATGAAATTTGAGGTGATAAAATGAAAACTTTTGATGAAAACAATTATCGTAAGAATGATGCGTATGATAGGATCAGAGATGTTTGCGTAAGACATCCAGATGCAAGTATCGACATGGTTTTCGTAGGCAACGATGATCTTTTTGATGACTGCGAATGGGTTGAAAAATATCCACCAATTAGAAATGAGGATGAACTTCAAAAACTGATTAATGAAGATGATGATTGGAAAATGCTAAGTAGTGATGACGTTAAGTACAGAATCAACTACTATGACAAAACCATTGAGATTAACGTAAAAATTAATAGAACACAGGTAAAAGTTAAACAATACTTCAAATAAGTAAATTAAAAAACAAAATTTATAAAATATGCGAGAGTGTAATATCAAGTGTGTAAGTGATCGTTAATAAACTTACGCACTTTATTTTTTTGAGATAGTGCGATAAGTATTAGTGAGGATAAAAATATTATGGATAACACACTTATGGCACCAAGAAAG
>JAEEOK010000114.1 GCA_016284235.1 Succinivibrionaceae bacterium | reverse complement strand
CATTTGGAACAGTCTCATCATCATGTAGAGATTAGTTCGGATATATGAAGGCGTTCGTCCGCATAAATTTTTCAACTTTTTGCTTGCATTTGCGGGGGTATCCATATATGACACCTAGTATGTGGGGTATGTTCTCTGAGGCAACATCTGTGAGAGTCCGGTATTCTTGTCGGCTCAATTGAAACAAAACTATGTCTCTGTTCCATGTCTATGCATCTCCTCATGATAGTGCGGTCACTCTCCGGGAAACATATACATCTGCGGCACTGATCCGCTAATTGTGGGGTATTAACCCCTCTCCTGTTTTCTAAAAAATTCCAACTATGCTGACGTTCTGACTGAACAAATCCAGGAAATACTGAAGGTATTCTGATACAACTATGCATGGTAGTTTTACTTGTTTTTTAATTTCATATTTATAAGGATGAACTACCACTTTAAATATCCTCACAGTTCTTAAACAAGGAGCTTTCTAAGATTTAACCATTCAACTAAAATTTATAGAGAACTATTATTTTTATTACAATAAATCCAACCTGAATAGAATAGGTGAGTAATATGGCTTTAATCAAAAAATGTCCCTGCGGCTGGATTAACGATTCTAATAAAGCTTTATGCCGAAAATGCGGAAATGATATTCTGTTTGAAACACCGGTAAACATGCCGGATGACGAATATAAACGCATTATGGGGCAGGATAATGGCGGTGAATATGCTCCAAATCCTTCTTCTCCACCAGGCCCGGACCTGTTCAAATTCTGTAAATGGTGCGGAGAAACTAATTTTCCAGACAGTGCATACTGCTCAAAATGCGGAGGAAGTCTGGCGGGGGTTCATCCAACTACACCAGATGAGCATAATAAACCAAAACAACAGGAACCTGGAAAATATCTTGAGTCTCTTGACGGCATGTGCTTAGTTCAGCCGAAGAAATTTGGCGAAAAATCCATTCTGGGACGGTCTTCAGCAGACAAGGCTGTGAAGGAATATCTGGAGTCAAGAATGGGAGTTAGTCGAAATCATGCAAATATATGGCATGACGGTAGTAAACTTTATATCGAAGACGTGGGATCAACAAATGGAACCTATATCGACATCAGCAGGATTGAACCTAACATACCATATGAATTGAAAAGCGGAAGTCAGGTGACACTTGGCAGTCCCTGTTCAAGTTATGACAAGATTGCAATTTTTAAGGTTAGGTAGGAGAAGTGTATGGGTGACAGGAAACTGACTAAAAGGCATAGTGATCCGGGAATCTTTTCCAGAACGCAGCCTGTGCTCATTCTTGAAGGTAACATTTTTGACTGTTTGATTACCGGAAACTTCATGCCTAATCTAAATGAGTATTTGTACATGCTGTTGAATGATCGCAACTACAAAGGAATTGTTTTTTTATGATTCTGTACTGAAATGATTTTACTGTCCGATGGAAAGAAATCATCCATTTTCATTGTTAAAATTTGTCTGCTCATGCGGTGTTATTGATGATGCGGGTCGAAAATCACTGAGTGATGATGTCAGAAGAGACGAAGACAACAATTAAGTAATCAGATGCAGGTTCAAGGGTGTAAAGCCGAGAGCTCGGACATACATCCCCGTGCTTTAAGCCAGATCAGAATTCCAAATGCAGTCATTCTTAATTTTGCATCCCGTATGCTCGTGAATTCTGGTCATATCCTGGTTGATGAAAATGAACTTTTTACAAGTCTGCTGAAATCAGGTCTTGAGTTACAGATTATCAAATAATTTTAAAAGGAGATTGATATGGTTTTTGAGCCAGCATTATTTGATGATTTTGACAAACCGACGTTTGTTTTTTTACTGCTTGATATCGGCGGCTGCATGGATGGAGACAATATAAGAATACTGAACAAAGCTGTTGAAACCATGATCACTTACTTTAAAAAGGCTACGAATCAGAATCGGATGTCAATCCACCTGTCAGTGATTACTTTTGACAATCATGCAAAACTTCATATTCCTCTGCAACCTGTGGAAAATGTCACCTGGTGTAATTTAAGTGCAGGAGGTGGAACAAACCTGGCCGATGCTTTGGTAATGGTGAAAACCATGATAGAAGATCGCTGTGCTGTTCCGTCAAGAGCCTATCGACCTGTAGTGCTCCTTGTCAGTGGCGGATATCCAAATGATGGTTGGGAAAAGTCAATGAATGACTTCATAAATACTGGACGTTCATCAAAATGTGACCGTATGTCCCTGCTGATTGGCGATAGCAGTGCGACATCGGTCATGGAGAAGTTTCTTCAAGGCTCCATAAACAGCGTATTTTTTGCCAGTAACGCCGATGATATTGCAACTTTCTTTCATTTTGCAGAACGTTATATTCTCAATCATCGTCCTGTCGTACCAGAAGAGCCTCGTCCAATTATTCCCTTTCCATTTGGAGACATTACTGATGCAACAGGTGCCGGTTCTACCATTGTGATGGCGAGCGATGATATGGATGACGAGTAGTTTTATCTGAATTCAGAGCCTGCGCACATAGATTTCAACATATTGATGCGCCTCATTTTTGAACTGACACTGATATGATGTTCCTGACACTTGCTTGTTATCATACTTTCTGAATTTACTCTGAGGAATACTCTAAAATAAGGACTGACCCCGCAGTTAGTCCGATTTCAGATTCTGACAGCGCGGTTATGAACAGCATTTGAAAGTGAAAATTTTCATGCCTGCAGATGAAATACTTTTGAGATCAGAAGAATCCTTCTTGTAATGATGTTATTGCGCAGGTTCACGATATTTCCGCTGAGGTGTAAAACGGCAGCTACTGCACCGCGGTTCTATTCAAAAAGTGACGCCTGTGTGTTCTAGCACGCGCCGCCTATGGTATAATCCATCTGATTTTAATTCTTATTGATTTTGGTCATAGTTGTAGTACGAGGTTTTAATGAGCTGGCTTGAGAATGTATGGAAGGGTAATTCCAACAAACCTTCAATAGATACCAATGGCAAAACAGTAAATATTCCCGAGGGAGTCTGGACTAAATGTGATTCATGCCAGCAGGTGCTGTACCGTGCCGAAGTGGAGCGCAATCTTTTTGTATGTCCTAAGTGCGGTCACCATATGAAGATAGGTGCACGTGAGAGACTGCTGCGTTTTCTTGATGTGGTTTCAAGAGAGGAGATCGGTGCCGAGCTTGAGCCTAAGGATATTCTTAAATTCAAGGATTTCAAGCGCTATAAGGATCGTCTCATTGATGCACAGAAGAAAACCAATGAGAAGGATGCTCTCATTGTGATGAAAGGTACGGTCAAGGGAATTCCTGTTGTAGCCTGTGCATTCGAGTTTGATTTTATGGGCGGATCAATGGGATCCGTTGTCGGTGCCCGTTTTGTTAAGGCCGTAGAAGAGGCTATTGCGGATCGAAGAGCTCTTATCTGTTTCGCAACCTCAGGCGGTGCACGTATGCAGGAGTCGCTTTTCTCTCTTATGCAGATGGCAAAGACAAGTGCCGCTCTTGAAAAACTTTCCGATGAAGGTCTTCCTTATATTTCTGTTCTTACCAATCCTACAATGGGCGGTGTTTCTGCCTCCCTTGCCATGCTCGGAGATGTTAATGTGGCAGAGCCTAAGGCGCTGATCGGTTTCGCAGGTCCGCGTGTAATTGAGCAGACAGTGAGAGAAAAACTTCCTGAAGGATTCCAGCGTTCAGAGTTCCTTCTTACCAAGGGTGTTCTTGACGGAATTATTGATCGCCGCGATATGAGAGACAGACTTGCCTGTCTGATTGGCAAGTTTATGAATCTTGAACCTACTGAACAAGAATAAGGAAAGAATGGTTTCCAGTGAACATTTTTCGGGCCAGTCGCTAGAGGACTGGCTTTCTTATCTTGAGACAATCCACTGCCGCAGTATTGATCCGGGACTAGAACGCATGCAGGCCGTGGCGGATATGATGGATCTGTCTCCTTTAAAAAAGTCGGTGATAGTCACTGTCACCGGTACAAACGGCAAGGGATCTGTTACCAATCTTCTGGCTGCGTTTCTGAGAGACTCAGGAGCATCCTGCAATCTTTACAACAGTCCTCATCTGATCAGATTCAATGAGCGTATAACTGTAAACGGCAGGATGGTTTCAGATGATGAACTTCTTGAATCCTTTGATTATATAGAGAAGCTGCGCCGAAAGGCCGGTGTCACTCTGACATTTTTTGAATTTACAACTCTTGCCGCTTTTTACATTTTCAGCCTTAAGCCTGCTGATTATCTGATCCTGGAGGTAGGTATGGGCGGCAGATATGATTCAGTCAATATTCTTGACGCCGTGCTTGCTGTTATAACCAATGTCGCTCTTGATCATCTGAATTTTCTTGGAAATACAAGAGAGGAGATAGGGTACCAGAAGGTTGGAATTCTTAAAAAGGGCGGAAAATTAATATACGGCGAGCCGGATATTCCCCTCAGCGTAAGCAGGGAGGCGGAGTCTCTCGGAGCGGAGTGTCTGCTTGCAGGAAGGGATTTCTGCTGTAAAGTCGGCAGCGAGGATTTTGAGTATTCAGATTCAAGCGGAGAGATTTGTGCAGTACCTTTGCCGGTTATTCCTCCCGGAAATGCTGCTATTGTTCTGTGTGCTCTTCATGCTCTCGGTGTATATCCTGAGCCCAGGACCGTGCGCAGAATTATATCCGGGTTTTCAATGCCGGGCAGATTTGAACTTCTGATGGACAGTCCTCCGGTTTATGCTGATGTGGGGCATAATCCCCATGCCTTCAGGTATCTTGTTGAAAGGATGAAAAGACTTAAGGCAGCCGACAGTTCACTGCGGTTTATAGCGGTGGTGGGAATGCTGCGTGACAAGGATTATTCTGCATCTCTGAATCTTCTGGCGGGCGAGGTTGACGCACTGTATCTTGGCTCTCTTCCCGGAGCCCGCGGCGAAACGTCCGATAATCTTGCAGGGGCTGTTTCAGTTCAAAATTGTGCTGTCTCACGTTATAATAGCATCGAAGATGCTTTTGATGCCGCGCTGTCCGGTGCCGCAGAGAGCGGGCACACGGCAGTGCTAGCAGCCGGTTCTTTTTTGACAGTTGCGGCAGTGATGCGGCGGATAACATCAAAGGACTGCTGCTGATCCCGGTCTTTTATATATTGATGATATGTCGGTTGTACATACGGTGTTTCGGCAGTGATCCCGGAGCAGAGCTTCGGCAGCAGATGCTGACAGCTGAGGCATCCGGCACAGGTCGGTCTTAACTGCAGCGAAAAATTCCCGGTTTAAAGATACGGACTCTTTTTAGGAGATAATCATTATGAATCCGACTCCCCAGCAGAAACGGTTTGCTGGAGCTGTTATACTGATGCTTCTTTTTTGTATCCTGGTTCCCTTCTTCGTATCCGGAGAGAATGTCAACCGGGACAGTGAAGCAATAACCAGACTTTCTGATCTTGACGCCAGACGCCAGTTTGAGCAGGAGAAGGCTCTAGAGAGGATCAGGGAGGAGGAAAGACAGCGTCTTATTGCACAGATGCAGGAGGAGGAAAAGATCCGGACAGCAAATCAGAACACTTCATCCTCATCAGAAGGCGAGTCAGGTTCTGCCGAACCGGTCATTATTGAAAATAACAATGCCCTTGAGGACGATAAACGAAAGCAGCAGGAGCTTGTAGCGCAGCGCAACAGGGAAAAGGCGGAGGCCGAAGAGCGCCGCAGACGTGAGCAGGAGGCAAAGCAGCAGGCGCTCAGAGAGCAGCAGGCCAGACGGCTTGAGGCTCAGCGCAGAGAACAGGAGCTCAGAGAGCGCAAAAAGGCTGATGAGCTTGCCAGCAGACAGAATGCAGGCAAAATCACTGTTATAAACGAGAACACCAAAAAGAGAAACGAGATTGCTGTTATAACACCTTCCCAGGCTGAGCAGAGAAGGCAGAATTCATCAGCGCCGGTGCAGCCTGTGAGCCGTCCCGGTGAAAAGTATCTCATAAGGATAGGGGTTTTCTCCTCTATGACCAATGCAAAGAATGCCCAGTCAAGCGTCAGCAAAGTCTGCAAGTCCAGCATTTATCCAAGCAACGGCAGCGGCGGTCAGCGCATGTTCAAGGTAGTATGCGGACCTTCAAACGATATGGCCGCCATACGTTCCATGCAGACAAAACTTAATTCCATCGTGGGCTCTACAACTATTGAGAAAGCTAACTGATCCGGCTGGCACAAGGAGGAAGTCTGTGAACAACTTTGAACTGGAAAAATACCTTGAAGGTTTTCTTAAAGCCGGTCAGATTAAGGATTACTGCTTTAACGGTCTTCAGGTTCAGGGGCGAAGTGAAATCTCCCTTATAGTAACCGGTGTCAGTGCAAGCAGGAAGCTGATAGAGGCGGCTGCGGATCTGAAGGCCGATGCCGTGATTGTCCATCACGGTCTTTTCTGGAGGGGTGACGCTCCTGAAATCAGAGGACTTCTCCACGGCAGAGTTGCTCCGCTTATTAAATCCGATATCAATCTTTATGCCTACCATCTGCCGCTTGATGCCCATCCTGAAATCGGAAACAACGTGCTTCTTGCCCGCACTCTCGGCATCCGCCAGACCGGCTGGTGTGATGACGGATCAGAATTTCCTATGGTCGGTCTTGGTGAACTCCCCGATGCCGTGCCGGCGGGGGAATTCATGGAAAAGACCGACAGAATTCTTTCTCACCGCTCGGAGCTGGTGGGCGATCCGAAACGGCCTGTGAGAAAAGTGGCATGGTGCACCGGCTCTGCAGGAGAATTTCTGCCTCTTGCCGCCGAGTGCGGTGCGGATCTGTTTATTACAGGCGAAACACCGGAAAGAAATGTTCATGTTGCCGACGAACTCGGGATATCTCTTCTGGCGGCAGGACATCATTGTACAGAAACCCTCGGGATCCGCGCTTTAGGCGAGCATATTCATAACCAATTTGCAACACAAGTCAGATTTATTGATCTTCCTAATAACTTCTGACTCGATATGGAATTATAATAAACTACGAGGGAGTTCTGTTCTTTGCCTTTTCAGGCAGCTGTAATCAGAAATTGTTCGGCGGTTTAATGATTCTGATTTGATTACGGGATTGTTCCGGCAGAATTTCCGAATAATATTATAAAGTTCCCACAGGGGAACAGTATTACCACGGGAAAGGAATCATCGAATGGAATCATTTCTGCCGCGAGTGCTTATGGTTGAGGATTCTCAGCCTTTGAATGCGGTTTACAGTTCTTATCTTAAAAATGAAAACATAAGCCTGAGGAATGCGTATAACGGTCATACCGCGCTTGATCTGATACATTCCTTCAAGCCTCATATTATTCTCCTTGATCTCTATCTGCCGGACATATCCGGATTTGAAATTCTCAATCACATAAAAACCAACCGCCTTGATATTCTTGTAGTCGTCATCACAGGTTCGGACTCTGTGGAGGATGCTGCGGATGTCATGCGCTACGGTGCATATGATTTTCTCTCCAAGCCTGTTTCGGCGGCCCGTCTGAGGGTGACGCTCAGCAACACCATAAAGCATCTTCATCTTGATAATCTAGTCAATCAGTATCAGAAGGACATGAATGATCAGTTTGTCGGGTTTATAGGTGCCTCAAAGGTTATGAAGGGTATCTATCAGACAATTGAAAGAGTCGCTCCGTCAAAGGCGTCGGTATTTATTACGGGTGAGAGCGGAACCGGAAAGGAGGTGTGCGCCGAGGCCATTCACAAGCTGAGCAACTGCCGAAGCGGCAAGTTTGTCCCGCTTAACTGCGCCGCCATTCCCAAGGATTTAATCGAGAGCGAAATTTTCGGACATGTCAAAGGGGCATTTACCGGTGCCATAGGTACAAGAATCGGCGCTGTGGGCATTGCTGACGGCGGTACGCTTTTTCTTGATGAAATCTGCGAAATGGATCTGTCGCTTCAGAGCAAACTTCTGCGCTTCATTCAGACGGGAAAATTCTACAAGGTCGGCTCCAACGTGATGGAGCAGGTCGATATCCGCATTATTTGCGCCACCAACCGCAATCCTCTTCTTGAAGTCAAGGCCGGCAGGTTCCGGGAGGATTTGTACTACAGACTTCATGTGATCCCTATTCATCTTCCTCCGCTCAGAGAGCGCGGAGATGACGTGGAGCGTATAGCAACAAAGTTTCTTCTCGAGTTTTCCAAGGAGGAGAACAAGGCTTTCAGGCGCTTCACCATACGTGCAAGTCAGCTGCTGCTGTGTTACGACTGGCCGGGAAATGTCCGCCAGCTTCAGAATGTGATGCGGCAGATCGTGGTGATGAACGACGGAGACGAGGTTACCGAGGAGATGCTTCCGGCAGTGATCAGGGAAGCGGCAAACCGCGGCAGTGAATCGCTGTACGGTCCTATGATTATGCAGCCTCCTGCAGTGATGAATACAGCTAACACAAGTTTCACACCGGCTCATGACGGATTGAGACCGGCCAGGGCGGAGGAGATTAGACCTATAGCCGAGATTGAGCAGATATATATCGAAAATGCCATAAAGATTTGCGGCGGAAGCATAGACAGGGCGGCAAAATATCTTGAGATTAATCCGTCAACTATATACCGCAAAAAAGCCACCTGGAAAAACGAACCTGGAGACGGCGGCACAAAGGCTATATGATTTTAAACCGGTGCCGTCAGTGACAGGATGAGATGCCTGCGTGCATGCCTGATATTATAAAAATAAAAAAAATTCTCTTACTGGAGGAAATATGGGATATGTCAATCGTGATATTTTAAAGCAGATGAGCATTGATGTGGGAGAAGAGCTCCTTAACACGCTTATAAATGTTTTTGTCGATGATACCACAGAGCGTATCAAGGCTTTTAAGATTCAGCTTGATAAGAAGGATTATGCAAATATGGGCATTTCCGCCCATACCATGAAATCAGTCTGTGCACAGTACGGGGTTATGGAGTGTTCGGCAAAGGCCAAGGAGCTTGAGCTGATCTGCCGCGGTCCTCAGCCGGAGCTAAAGGAGAGTGAAATAAGAAAAATGGTGGAGGAGCTTTGCAGTGATTTAAAGGCTGCCGTTGAAGAGATTAGAGATATAAGCCTGTAGAAAATGCGTCTTGAAAGTTATGTGTTCAAGGATGCCAGTCCGAAGGATGCTGCTCTCGGGCTTGTCTCGAGAATAAAATCTTCAGGTGAACATCCGGATTTTGTTCTTATTGCAAGTTCATATAAAAAGGCCGGCTCTGTAATCAGAGAGACAATTCTTAATGAACTGCCGGGCTGTGCGTTCGTCGGAGTTTCATCCCAGTTCGGTGTTTTTTCAAATGATCCCTCAACCTTTGCTGATATCGAGTGCATGTCGGTAATGATTTTTTATGATCCTGACGGCACTTATGCCATAGGAAGCGGTCTTTTCGGTTCAGACGAAAATTCTGAACTCGACAGTGAAATCAGAAGAGCGCTTACTTCATGCGGCAGAAAGGGTGAAATTCCGGATCTGGTGTATTTCGTCTTCGGACACATCCTCAAGCAGCAGTTCATTATCGGTTTTTTTGAAAACTTTTTCGGAAAATCCATTCCAATATTCGGCGGCGGTTCGGGCTATCACGGCGAGATTGCCGAGTGCTTCACCTCAAAGAGCGCCTATATCGACGAGGATTTCTACGCGTTTGTTCTTTTTTATCCGTCCTGCCGCATCAGAACTACCTATTCATCCTTCTACCGCATTATGCCCAACAAGGGAATTATCAGCAGAACCGAGGGAAACAGGATCCTCGAGATTGACAACCGCCGCGCCATTGACGTATACCGCAGCTGGCTGGAGGATTATTTCCCCGGGGAGCTGCTTTCAGACTCGTCAGATGTGTTCAAGGAGCTTGTTTTCACGCATCCTCTCGGTGTGCCGACAGGACTTTCGTCGCGTGACAACAACTATCAGACCTACGTTGTTTTTTCCGCAACTCCCGAGGGCGGGCTGAAAACCTATACGCACCTGAGGGTTGGTACAAGAATTTTTCTTATGAAACCCTATGCCCATGATGTTATGGTCCGCAAGTTTCAGAATGCCGTGGAGTGCAGAAACGATATAAAAAACTGCACCAGGATTTACGGCATGCTTACCGTAACCTGCTATCTCATAAGATCCTCCATGAACAGTCAGGAGGTGGATTTTCTGAAGAATCTGGAATATCCCGTATGCGGATTCTTTTCTGCGGGAGAGCACGGACAGTTTACCAACGGAGTTAATACAGATTCCAATCTGATGCATGAAAATATTATTTTCTGCGAGGAGGAGCTTTAGGGTGCATTCTGAAGATACGGTTTCTCCTGAACGTCTTGCCGATGAACTGAAGCGCTACAAACTTCTTCTTTCTTTCAGCGAGGGCAGGGAATCCAGATACCGTGAAATTCTGACCAAGGTTCTCAAGGGACTTGATGTTCAGACCCGCGCGACAGATCCGGACTTCATTATGACTGCCATGACGGAATGTCTGCATCAGCTGGTGCCTTTTGAGCATCTTCAGCTTTTTATCTTTCATGAAATGGTCTGGGAGCCGGTATATTCAAGCTGCAGTGAATTTGAGCCTGTCATTCTGATCCACGGCAACCTCACCAAAAGAGTTGTATTGAGTGATGACGTGACGGTTCTTTATTCCCCTATGGAGATCCCTGAATTCGGAAGCATTACAAAGCAGATTCAGAAGTACTACGCGTCGGTTCTTCTGCTGTCATGCTCCATAAACGATTCAATCTATCTTGTTGTTCTTTCATCCTCGAAAAACAATCAGCTCGACATCAACGCCAAAAAACTGATTCGTTCCTACCGGTCGCTGATAGTCAGTGCAGTGCAGCGCTATCATGTCTGCTCCGGCATCACCAACCAGATTTACGAGGTTGCAAACCGGTATCACCGTCATATGGAGAAAATTGTCAAGTTCATCCAGGTTTCGAATATTGCGTACTGGAGAGCAAACAGCGACGGTGTATTTGAATATGACCGTGAGATAACCGATGCTCTGAAGCTGTCCCAGCATCTTCTCAACCTTTCCGGAACTCTCTACGGCCTTAATATGACTGATTTGCCGAGTATTTATGAACTTTCCACGGATTTAAAGCCGCAGGGAAAGGTCAAAACCATGAAGGAGATGTTTGCAAAACGTGAGAATATCTACAAGTATGTGACCATGGTTACCTTCAAGGGTCAGGATTATTATCTGTGCTTTCACGGCGAGCCGGTAAAAAATGCGGCTGGAGAATTTGACGGCTACATGGGTGTGCTTTTTGACATATCCGCAGAAATCAAGATGATGCAGACTCTCGAAGGAGCAAAGCGCATAAGCGAGGAGGTAAGCCGCTCTAAGTCACAGTTCCTTGCGGTAATGTCTCACGAGATAAAAACGCCTATGCAGGCGATTGTGGGAATTCTGGATCTGCTGGAGCTTACTGATCTTTCCGAGGAGCAGAGAAATCTTATTAAGCATGTATCCCATTCCGCAAATCTTCTTCAGCTTCTGCTTAAGGATGTGCTTGACTATTCCCGCATGGGATCGAATGAAATGCAGCTTGAGGAACTGGAATTTTCAGTCCGCTTTGTCATGGATTCCATTATCAAGCAGATGCTTCCCAAGGCCAAGGAGCAGGGGATCAGTCTTGAACTTGAGGTTTCAGATAATTTTCCTAATATTATCGTCGGGGATCAGAACAGACTCTCCCAGGTGATTTTCAATCTTCTCGGCAACGCCATCAAGTTTACCCAGTTCGGAACAGTAAAGCTTAAAGCGAATGTCCTGAAGAACAAGACTCTCAGATTTGAAATTTCAGATACGGGCATAGGTATATCACCTGATAAAATTGAGATGCTTTTCAATCCGTTCAGGCAGGTTGATGCATCCATGACAAGGCGGTTCGGAGGCACCGGTCTCGGTCTTGCAATCTGCAAGAAGATAATCGAGCTGATGAACGGAACAATCGGTGTGGAAAGCACGCTGGGAAAGGGCAGTACCTTCTGGTTTGTCATCCCCGAGAGGCTGCCTGCAAGAGATGCGAGACTTATCAATATTAAATCCGTGGTCAAGACCGGATCCGGCTCCAGCGAGGAAAGAAAGTACCGCATTCTTCTGGTTGAGGACAGCAAGGTTAACCAGTTTATCATTAAGAAAATGCTGGAGAATCTTGGGCACACGGTAACTCTTGCAGATAACGGCATCGAGGCGGTGGAGCATGTGCAGAGGGAGGTTCCGGATCTTGTTCTGATGGATCTGCAGATGCCGGAAATGAACGGCATAGAGGCATCTAGAAGGATCATAAAATATAATCCTCTGGTTGTGATCCTTGCATTGACCGCCAACGCCTCCCAGACGGAAAGAATAGAATGCCGGGATGCCGGCATGCTGGATATTGTAAGCAAGCCTGTAACTATAGCCACGCTTAAAAATATGTTCCAGACATTCAGAGGCGTCATTAATGAAAAAATGGATCTGAGGCAGGAGAATTCAGCAAGAAAGGGCTTCAAGGATAATACCGGAACGGGAAGCGGATCATGAGTAAATATCATTTTTACCTGAGGCATGAAGCTGTGCTATCTTTTGATTTTTGATTCAGATTCATGATTTTGAGTGATGTGACTGCTTTTTGAAATGAGAGCCGGATTATAATTTCCATGTTTTGAAAACAATTTTTTATTGAGGAGAAAAAATGGGACTTATTTCATTTGTCAAAGGTGTGGGTCAGAGAATTTTCGGCGGAGCAAAGGCTGAAGACAAGGCTGCCGATCTGAAGCAGAATATGGATGCACTCGGTCTTGATACCAAGGATATTTCTGTTGAGTTTGAGGGCGAAAAGGCAGTACTCAAAGGCAATGTCAAGGATCTGGCGACTCTTGAAAAGGCTGCTCTTGCTGTAGGTAATCAGGAGGGTGTTTCCCAGGTTGAAATCGGAGATGTCAAGGTTGAATCTTCAGGGGATGCATCCAGTTTCTATGAGGTTAAGAAGGGCGATACTCTTTGGAAGATTGCAGAATCTCAGTACGGCAAAGGTAACGGAGCAAAGTATGAGCAGATTTTTGAAGCCAATAAGCCAATGCTTCAGGATCCGGATAAAATCTATCCAGGCCAGATTCTGCGCATACCTCCGATGAAGTAGTACTGCATCTGTCCTGATCAGCGGATCAGGACATTTCAGAGTATTTAAGGAATTATTTTACGGGGACATAAGTCCCCTTTTATTTTCTGCAGAATTCTCTCTACCGGCGCCTGGTTTCCTTGACACGTGCTATCAGGCTTTTGCATGGACTGACATAGCTGTTAATTCTGGCTTCAATCATGCCTGCAGCCTTTAATATTTCATCAAGACTTATCGGCGGCACCGGTTCGTTTCCCTCCAGATAATCTGACAGATACTTTTCTGATTTTGAATCGATGCCCATTCTTGAGCAAACGAGCCAGGATACGCTTTCAGCTTCAAATTCCCTGACTTTAAGGCTGTCCTCCCTTCTTCTGTCAGGCCATCTTCCGATGTCGACGGTTCCCAGGTGACCGCAGTACAGATGACCGAGCTCATGAAGAACTGTGACAAATTTTTCAACAATGCCCAGGTTTCTGTTGACTAAAAGGTTGTATTCGGTCTTCATTACATAACTGCAGTATTCGGCCTCCTGCCGCACGGATGCAGTCTGAATGCGGCCGGCCTGGGCGGATCCTCCATCCATTTCATGATAGGAGACGCCGTCTGCGACGATTCTGCGGATCAGACTGTTCAGTGCGCGGTAGCATTCATACTCATGCTCTTCATCCGAAATTTTAAACGGTTCGAGAATATCCTCCGGAAACGGATCGGGACCTTCGGTATCAAGAACGTCAAACACAAATTTGACCGGACCGAAAGGCTTTAGGAGCACGAGGGGTCTGGCTTCCGGCTTTACGGTACGGTTGAATCTTGACTCCCAGTCTTCTGCGGAAGCTACGTAAATGCTTCCCGGACGCTGCATATGAAGGAGCATCGCATTGTACGGCGCCATTTTTCTGAACTTTTTGATGAATTTGAAAAGCCCGTCCAGATCCCTGCCGTTTCTGTACTTTCCGACGCGCTGAAACAGCTGATCAAGCTCGCCTGTCTCTTTTTTTCTGTTTGTGTTATCCGCCATGTTTTTTGTCCATGAATCTATGTGTTTTATGATGCACACCGCAGCGCGGGGCTGTTTAACGGCATCATGACTGAAATGCTTAATGTCATAAGGTGAGAAAATCATACTAAATAATACAAAATATTCAATATATTTTAAAAAAATATATAAATATGTAAATAATTGACTTGATATTACAGATGGCTGGAGAATGATTAAAAATTCTGTTTTTCGTTTATGCCGGACTCTATAAAAAATAATGTGTATTTTCATGGTGATTGTTTTCCTGCGGTTGATGCCAGACTCGAAACTTCACTGCTCTGCAGCTGAACAACCGCTGCTTTAGGAGTGGAGTGATGTTTTTTGTGCAGACAGGTGTTCAAAGTCTGATAAATACGGGGGATCAATGCGTTGGCATCCTTTTAAATGTTAAAATATATGTACTGATCTGTTTTTCAGCCTGTATTACAGCTGATGGTTTCCGTGATGAAGAGGACTGTATGGAACTCCTGAACAGTTATATAGCTTTGGTTGATGATTATCTCTACAGCAATTTTTTGATTGCTCTGCTTCTGCTTTGCGGTGTTGTTTTCACGGTGCTTACCCGCTTTGTGCAGTTCCGTCTTTTTTTTGATGTGTTCAGGATTATTTTTGAAAGGAAAAGTGAAAAGCACGGTGTTTCATCCTTTCAGGCTCTGATGGTTTCTACAGCTTCGAGAGTCGGTTCCGGAAACATTGTCGGTGTCTCCGCCGCTATCTGCATGGGCGGCTTCGGTGCTGTTCCCTGGATGTGGGCTATTGCACTGGTGGGTATGGCATCAGCCTTTGCGGAAACAGTTCTTGCCCAGATATTTAAAAGAAAATCTGAAAAAGGGGCATACGGCGGACCAGCCTATTACATTGAGCATGTATCAAAGGGCCGTTTTCTTCCTCTTCTTTTCGTTTTCAGTCTGATTTCCACCTTTATGGTGGGTTTTAATATGCTGGCAAGCTACAATCTTCAGGATTCCTTCAGCGGTTTTGATTTTTACAACAGAGAAACATCCCCCTTTTATATCGGATTGATTGTTACTGCAGTTGCGGGGTATGTGATCATCGGAGGAGGACACCGCATTATAAAATTCACCTCGCTTCTTGTTCCTCTTATGGGCGTAATTTATATTGTAGTAGCCACTGTTGCGGTGCTGAAGCATATTGATTTTGTTCCGGCCATGTTTTCACGAATGTTCAGGGAGGCGATGGATTTTAATGCGATTTTCGGCGGATTTGCCGGAAGCTGTGTAATGTACGGAATTAAAAGAGCTCTCTACAGCAATGAAGCCGGTATGGGATCAGCCCCAAATGCCGCCGCCTGCGCCGATGTAAGTCATCCTGTAAAGCAGGGGCTTGTCCAGGTTTTTTCTGTCTTTATTGATACCATGATCATCTGCACGGCGACCGCTTTAATGTGTTTAAGTTCTGAAATCGAGCCATCGGCAGATCTTAACGGTGTACCGTATGTACTCATGGTTGCGGAATCAGCCTTCGGAAACTTCGGCAATCTGATTGTGGCATCAACAATTACTCTGTTCGCATTCACGTCCATTATCGGCAACCTGTTTTATGTGGATAAGGCGTTTCTCTATATATTCAGAGGTGAGCCCGGTAAGCATTTCCTTCTTTGCTACCGGCTTGCCGCAACACTGATAATTATGATTGGTGCTCTGCTTCCAAGTGCGCTTCTGTGGAATATAGCAGATTTGACCATGGGCTGCATGACGATTATCAACGTTGCATGTATTCTGATCCTGTCTAAATATGTTATGCGGGCTCTGAAGGATTATCAGCTGCAGAAAAGACAGGGAAGGGATCCTGTTTTTAAAAGCCGCAGTATAGATCTTGACTGTGAGACTGATTACTGGAGATAGATGTTTTTAAGTTCAGACTGATGCGGTGCCTGAGGCTTTTTTTCGGAGCCGCTGGCAAATATTATCCGCTCAGCTGTCCGCTTTTACCTGCCTCTCGGTTTCTTTTCATTTGTGCAGAATCTGTTTACTTCCTTTGAGAGATTCGACACATATCCTTTCACAAATTTCTCTTTCGGCAGGTATTCGTTTGTGATCATAAATCCGCAGCCGTCGTGCTCGAATCCTGTTTCTGACAGGACCGGCAGACCGTCTTCCTCATGATAGTAAAGCTCCTGGGTGAATGATGTGCTGATGAGAACACCCGAGGACATTTTCTGGTATTCATATGTGTAGGTTATACTGAATGCTCCGTCTTCCGGCCGGTTCATGTAGGGGCGATCAGGTATTTCATAGGTGGCTGTTACCGGCTCTTTAAGCAGGTTTGTTATTTTGACAGTATGATTTCCGGTAAATTCCAGGATTAGATTCTCCGGACCATAATTAAAACTGCGGCTGGTTTCAAGCCACGTGCCGGCGAGTTTTTTGTCGTAATTGTCTGCTGCTGCTTCATGATTTAAAAATGCGCACAGCAGTGCGGTGCAGGCGGAAATCAGTCTCATAATATATCTCCGTATTCGGTTTATCAGTTTTGTTTCCAGCAGTCGGATCAGATTGAAAACAGTAATTGTAAACATTTACAGCTCAAACGGCGCACCACGGTTGCCGGATAATTTTTTGACATTCTCCTATGCCTGAAGGCGGGGGATCATACCGGTTTTTGCAGCAGACCGCTCTCGGCGGGTATTGATGCTGATCGTCAGTACGGTTTACTTCACAGGCTCTGCGGCTGTTTGCTGTCATTGAGAAAGGCTAAGTCTATCTCTGTCAGCAAGAAAGATTGTACCTGTTTTTATGACTTATATCCACGCCCTGAAGGACGCTGAAATACGGATCGATCAGATAAAAAATCCTGAGGCTCTGTTCAACAAAAGTGTTGATGCCACAGAAAACCGTTACATTTTATAACGCATCTGTATTTTTGAACCTAAAACCAAAATTTTTGTCCAGGAATTTAAAAATATACTGCGTTGATCTAAGTCAGCACTGTTCACCGGCAGTGCCCCAAAATATGAAGTTGATTTATGTTTGTTGAGTATGTTCTTCAAGGAATATTATATTTCGACCTGATGTCTTGATAATGTTTTTTTTTGATTAAAGGATTGACCGGCCGGCGGTGCATAACGTCCCGAAAAAAGGCATTAACAGCAATTTTAAAAATTTCATTGATTATGCAGCGTTAAAAGACCGGGGAGGCAGGTTCGACTGCTTCCCCGGTCTTTATTCCGGCTGTTTGAATAATATCTTATTAGCTTTCATGCTGGGAAAGTTTGCTCATTTAACAGTGATTATCATTTCTTCACTGCATTTTGCCCTTGGTATCCTGCTCGGCGCTTCGGATATCTTCAGACATATCCTTTTTAAGATTTATCTCATGGAAGGCCGGATCATCATGCAGAATCATGGTGAACTTGTCAGTCTTGTCAAAATATACCGTAGCATCCTTTACTGAAAGCTCAAGAATATGTCCGCCTTTTTTCCTGTCATCGGAAATGAAATGGAAATGCCAGCCTGGTGAGTTCAGTTCGCCCATGTAGCTTGGACAGAAAAGTCCAACAAGAGTACCTTTGATATTTTTTTCGGTAAATTCCGTCTGCTTTCCTTTAAGCGCCTCCACCAGTGTAGGATACGGAGCCTTGCTTCCGTATTCACTTCTGAACAGAATTGATTCAAATTCCGTATGGAGTTTCACCATATAAAAACTGTTGACGCCGTGTTCCTTGACAACGGCATTCATGACTTTCTCAAAATCGGCTTTGTTCTTGATATCAGTCACTTTGACTTCGTAATCATTGTCGAAGAATGTTACGGTCGCATATGGAATAATTGTTGTATCAGGTGCAACTATGACTGTTCCGTCACCGAGGGCCTGATAAATTACTCCGTCTAGAGCAATCATTTCACCGTTGAGTCCCTCAAAGGTTCCGATTCCGGTGTCTCCGCGGGAAATAAGCTCTTTGGCTGTAACCGTGCCGCCGAAATACCCCTGTGCCAGAGACTGCAGGAGCGCAACCTGGGCAATGCTCTCTCTGTCCGGCTGTTCCGCATTCGCTTCAGATAATCCCACTGCTAAAAGTCCTGTAAGGGCAGTAGCAAAAAATTTAACCTTTCTGTTTGATTTGATCATAACTCAGCTCCTTTAAACCGGTTTAGAAAATTCAATCAAGTACGAATCTAAAAATTTATGCAAATTCGGCTACTATAATTTCATGATATTTCATCTATGTCTGTTTGTCTTTATTCTATTGTCAGAGTGAAATTAAGGTGTGAGTTATATCGTAAAATTTTTTTATATCGTGAGCAGTGAATATTTCTTGTGGATAAATTGAATGGCTCTGTTGTAGAAAAGCTAGTCGCTGTTCATGAGTGATTTGTATCGCGATTTTTAAAGTGCGTATTCTTGAAAAAGACGTTTGATCTAGGATAGCTTGGAAATTTTAAATATAAGGCATTGAGAGTGTAATATCAAGTGTGTAAGTTATCGTTAATAAACTTACGCACTTTATTTTTTTGAGATAGTGCGATAAGTATTAGTGAGGATAAAAATATTATGGATAACACACTTATGGCACCAAGAAAGAAACGCAATGAGTTTGGCATGGCTATT
>JAEEOK010000113.1 GCA_016284235.1 Succinivibrionaceae bacterium | reverse complement strand
GTCTACCTGAAAACTGAGGAAGTTATGTTGTTGATTGGTCAAGGGAGTAAATAATGAGATATTGAGACGAGATGTGCTCAATATTTGCACATCTTATATAGTATTACTAATTGGGAAAGTTCTATTCTACACTTTTGCCGCGGCTTAACTTATGAGGCTACTGAGCATCCACCATATAACCCCGGTCCGTCTCCTTTCTAATCCTGTCAAAATCAAGCTCAAAAACTCTTTCAATTGTCCGGTCCACCACTCCTGCTCTGCTCTTTTCTCCGATTTGAGAGTCTGAATAATCAAAATCAAGAGCAGTGCCGGCCCCGGTCAGTGTCAGATCATTTAAAACTTTATCTCCCTCATAGTTTCCCGTAATTTTTAAAAGTGCGGTCCACTCGTCAAGATTTATATTCTCCCAGTCTACACTTTCAAGTTCATCCGGTGTGAAGCCGGTGCACACCGGATCCTCAGGATCCATGGATGAAAACGGAGTACCCGTCTGCATACGGATCTGCTCCTGAATGATTCGGCTTAAAGGGGATGAAAAACAGCAGTAGCTGTATGTTTTGCTTATGCAGTGCTTCAAAACCTTTTTAGAGCAGTACTGTCCGACATAACTGCAGTTTTTAAGAGATCGTTCGGCGGCAAGTTCAAGCTGCTGAGATCCGCACCTGAACATCATGGAGGAAACAAGGCAGGAAATCTGATAAACCATATACACATAGCCTACCACGGCAAGAGCCGAGGATGCACTATCAAGAACTGCATCAGACACTGACTCTCCATATGTGCCGGCACCGCCGCTTCCGCCTCCGGCCGCGGCGCCCTCGGCTGAGAGTCTGTCCTTCGCCTCCCCGAAAATTTCCTTAAGAATTTCACGTGCCTTGCTTTTAAGCTTATCCCTCACATAATCTACAACTGATTTATCGGAAGAAAAAAGTCCCTTCATTCCTGTTGTGTTTTCAAACCATGAAGTAAAAGGCTGAGTTACTGTTTTAAGTCTGTTTCCGATCCCCGATGCCAGATTGAAAAGAGGACGTCGAAGTTCAGAATAGGCTCCGTAAATTGCAGAGGAATGATCCATTCCTGCCACGGCATTGTCAATTCTGCTGACAAGAAGGATACCCCTGAGATAAGAGGCAAGAGAAACACCGGGCGGACAGTCGCAGCAGTCAACTTCAAGACCTCCGGCACCGCTGAGAGACCGGGTGCAGCTTTTCGCCCTGCCGGAAAAAACTCTGCAAACAACATCCTCGCGGCCTGTCGGGTGACCATCTGCATCAAGACCTGAACACTGCATATCCTGAGCCATAAAATCAGCAGCTTGCAGAAGCGCAGATACGC
Organism: Succinivibrionaceae bacterium; assembly: GCA_016284235.1. Lineage (GTDB taxonomy): Bacteria > Pseudomonadota > Gammaproteobacteria > Enterobacterales > Succinivibrionaceae > UBA2804. Next base: position 14,502 of record JAEEOK010000113.1, on the reverse strand, counting down.
GGGCAAAACCGCTGCTTACATTGTATGAACCCTCCACGCATTCATTTCCAAGACATCTGATCTCTCCTGAACAGTCATACCTGACTCTTTTGATCGACTCGTCACTTTCATAATCAGTGCCGCAGTCGTAAAGCTCATCATATGCATAGCAGTTCCCGGAGGATCCGCTGTCGGAGCACTTTGAGCTGAGAAAGGCGCATTTACTCTCATATTCACCGCAGTCACCGCCTGCAGTGCCGTCAGCTGAATAAAAACCTTTCACTGCTACATCGGCCCGCCGGCAGGCAGGATCAATTCCGGGAACAGGAGAGGATCTGCCGTCAAGGAGTACGGGAAAGCCTGCACTCATAAGAATTCTGCCTGATCCGCCGGCATTCTCCACTATGCCCGGCAGCTCCTCCCTGCATACCGCCGATCCGGTTGATTTACCGTCGGCAAGACTCTGTGCCAGATATATGCACTCCGCCGGTCCCCAGCTTTCTTTTACCGGGATCTTTGCAGGATCATAATAAATCTTAATCATGAGGCGATATCTGCCGTCATCCTCGGTTGAGGTCAGAGAATCAACAATCACCGGATTTTCTGCAGAGGAGGCACGGAATATTGAGGTCAGCTCCTCTCCGTCCTCCGTTTGTCTGCGGTTGAAATCATATCCTCTGCACCGCCCGCCCCCGGTGCAGTTCTGAGCCCCGCCGTGCCAGGTATTTTCGCAGTTGATGGAATTTACCAGTCTGTCATTATCAAGACGATCAACAACCGCCCATCCCTGACGGCGGATGGAATCCCATGCCTGCGGATTACCGGTATCCGAAGGTTCAGTAATCATAATCGGAAGCTCCGCCGTAGGCAGAAGAAGGGGATGACGGACCCCGTCACCTCCGGTGATCCAAGAACCCCAGAAATCGTCCCACGCGGCGTGCCATACACTGACCCCGGTAACCGCCTCGGGGTGATATACAGCTACTCTGAGTCTGTCCCTGTACTCAATGCAGCGGCCGTGATTATCCTTATATTCACTGCCGGTGAAAACAAGGATGCATCTGTCCTCATCCTCACAGGGCCTGATATTGGCGCTGTTATCAAGATGCTCAAGTCCTGAATTAAGCAGACCGATTACCGGTTCGGCGTATAGTTCATGAGTTACAGTGCACTCGCCGGCCCTGTCCACCAGTCTGGTGCAGGCTCTGAAATCCGGAAGATGATAACCTGCACTGCCTTTAACACTCTCTGTCGTTTTTTCGCAGTCCGCCATAAACATGGACAGAGCATCATCACCGGGTGAAAAAATTCTGTCAGCGGTTCTTCTAAGACTCTGATCCTTTGAAAGATCATAAACCGGACGGTTAAGACGGGAGTCCTTCATAATCCCGTAGGCAGCACCCTTTGGAGAATCGGCCTCTTTATTAAGCTGTGCTTTCTCAGCGCCTGCATTCTCAAGAAGTTTATTTTCATCACTGATATCCAAATCAAATTCAGCAGACCAGACTGCCGAATTTTCAGGTTCGTACTGGAAAACAGAAAGAGATTCCGGACTGAAGGATCCTCCGTACTCTCCTGCCGCCGATCGTCCAAGCGCGGATCCTTCAGCAACAGGATCCCTGTGCACCGTGGTTTCATGCCCGGCAGCCGGATATATACTCTCCGCAAAGACTCCTGCCGGATTAACCGCCAGGGCAGCAATTTCGGCAAGACAGATTATTTTTTTGCACTTCATGTTATTTTACGCTCAGATTCAACGTATTGCAGCAGTCGCGCCAGCGCCAGATAAGATAGACCGGATTTTCCGCCGCTCCCGGAATACTTTTCCCGAAGCCCCACCTGAGAGTTGATTCACCCATGCCGTGGGCGCTCTGCGCCTCGGGAACAGGACGCAGCAGGGAGAATTTGTACTGAGTTTTCGGCAGCACGGTATCAATTTTTCCCCTGCAGAGCGCATCATTTCCGACGGTACGGTAAGCAAGACCTCTGCGGTGAAGAGAGGCAATCACTCTTGCCGTAAGCAGCGAAGTAGTTTTAAGAGCACCTGACGGATGATTCACATAACCAGAAAGCGGATAAAGAAAACCCCAGGATCCCGCACACCAGAAAAGACTGTCATAGGGCCGGCGGAACTGACTCGAGGCGGCATCTGCCATGCAGGCGGCGGCCGCTGCGGGATTTGCGGTCAGTACAGACTCCGGATTAACAAAAAAGGCGAGGGTATCGTCATTCCAGGTGGGATCCAGCTCGGAAAAATACATAAGATCAAGATCATGATAACCGTCTGAATTGCACATGCTTCCGGTAAAAAGTGAAAGCATTTCAAGAATTGGAAACGCATAATAGTGGTAATGAAAAAAAGCGGTGTCCCCCGCACTGTCGTCCCTTCTGCCGTGAGTTCCGCGATTGACCGGATCCACGGCGGAATCAAGAGAAATATTCAAAACTGAAAGGCAGCCAGGAGATGTCTCAAATTCGATAAGGCGCGCCGGCTCCCAGAAGGATGTTACAATACCGGGCATATTAAAGCCTTCCGCCGACGGACAGGTGCATAAATACTTTCCGGATGAATTTTCCGGGATCCAGGAGCCGCCTGAAATTCCGCCAAGTCTTACCTGCGCTACAACAATCGGCAGCACGCAATCCCAGCATATGTCGGTAATAATACCCGAGGAAAGAAGATCCGACTTTTCGCAGCGGGCGTCCGAAGATTGCGGAGCCAGAGCAGAAAGAGAAAGTACAAGCCATGCGGCAAAATGCATACAGTGGACACATTTGAGATTCATAAGTATTCCTAAAAGCGTTAACAAAAAGCGGAGATCATGATTTAATCACTTACCGCTCCCCGGTATTCCAAGCTTCTCAATCACCACTTCATCTCCATCCTGATAGATAACAGAAGGTGTGCTTGCAACTGAAAACCGCTTTGCAAAATTCTGATCCAGAAGATAGATCCTGGCATTTGCGCTTCTCATCCTCCCGAGGTTTTTCCAGCCTTCTCTTCCGCCGATGCGGGTGATTATTCTCACCGTCACTTCAGGTGGAACCGAATGCTCCCTGATATATTCATTCACAGCCTCGGCTTCGGCGCCGTCATCAGGATTAAACACAAAAACAAAACGGTTGAATGATATAAACTGAAGAGGATCGACTCTCGTTCCGGCAGGATGGATCACTCTGCCCTCATGATCAGCAAGGTCGCTCTGAAGCGTTATGCTCAAATCTACTTTTCGCTTTAAATTTTTGTCAGAAACAGATATTTCTGATAAATGGGACGGAAGGCTGTAGCCGAGGATCCTGTCAAGAAACCGACCGGCGGCATTCTCTCTGATTTTTTTCCAGTCCAGCAGGGCAAACTGCTCTGCAAGACTTTCACTGAGAGATTTTTCAGTAATTTCATAAAGAGGGCCGTATCTGACCGGTGATTCAGCAACGGATGCTTCACTGCTGTTTTCGGATGCCGGATCCGCTTCATGAATATCAAGATGCCACGGCAGCGAAGCGCCGGAATATTTTGTAAGCCTGCCGCGCCGGTTTTCTGCAACAATGCATGGAACCGCATCTATGTTCATTTTTTTAAACATTCCGGGATCGATTCTGATATTAAGACCTGAACCGCAGAGAGAAAAGGCTTCATTCTGCATGGCCCTGAGGTGCGAAAAAAGGCCGGTGCCGGGGTCGGCTGCCGGAAGTCCGCGGTAGAGGATCACCGTGTCGGCTGCGCCGCAGAGCTCCCGGTATATTTCGCGGCGGTTGAGCTCCGGTATGGAATATGAAAGAAAAACCATATATCTGAATTCATGTTCTCGATCTGAATCAATCCCTGATGCGCCGCCCCGGATGAAGGGATATTCAGTAAATCCTCCATCAGAAAAAAATTTTTTCCCGTTTAAGAAATTATGCAAAACATCAGGCCCGGATGAACCGGCTGAAGGATCCGAAGAAACTGGGCCGGCGACATTTTCAGACGGCGAAGCATCACCGCCTTCCGCAGCGGATCCGGCTTCAGATGACTGATAAAAAATACTTCCGCTGCTAATACACAATATAAGCGCGGCCGAGCAAATCTTCTTCATGAACAGTTCCGAAATAACGCGAATCAAGGGACAGATACGATTCTCCGACCATAAAATATTCCTCTGCGCCGACAGTAAAGGATCGCACAAAAAGAGCTGGATCGGCGCCGGCATGCTCTGCCGCACCGAGCCCCCTTGCAGCAACCGAGCCGTTCACCAGGGTTGAATCTGACGACACGGAAACAAAATCACCCGGCAGCGCGGACATCTTCTTTAACATCAGCTGTCCGTCGCTGAAGAAGCCGGTCCGGCGTGAAACAAAGGCAAACAGTTCTCCTCTTGCAGGTGTTCTGTTCCATGTGTTCACAAGAAAAATCCTGTGACCCGGAAGGCAGGTATGATCCTGAAAATCAACCGTCACAATCCAGCCAAAAACGGTAAAACGATCCGGCTGAAAAAGCAGAGCTGAAATAATAAAAAATGCACCTGTGAAAATAATTATTTTTCTTTTCATAAGCTGTTTATCCGCGGCTGTTATCCGTCTGTGATTCAGATCTGCGATCATCCTTTTTCTCATTTTTTCCGCCCTGACCAGGAATAAAAAAAATCATCGCCCGGGGCATTTTCAGAGTTATCAGATCAGACCTGAATTTTTCAGAGCACTTCCCGATCCGTCTTTTCCCCGGTGCTCTTATTCTCATCCTCATCCCCGCCCGCGCCGTCTGATGCTCTGTTTTCCCTGATATTCACAATCGGCATATCAGGAATTTCATCATTCAGAAGCTCCCTGTCCGCATCTTCATATTCCGCCCCGCCGATTTTCCTGTCTGACAAGACCTGTCTTACCGCAGAAGCTATATCCGCTCCCCTTGATGTGTAGAAGGAAATATCTGAAACATCCTCCGGTGACGTTGAATAAAGCAGCTTCTGAAATTCTGAAACAATCAGTCTTCCCACCCCGATCCCAAGCTCCGACTTTATAAAAATTTCCGAATAGACCCCGCTCATGGTATGAACAGTTTTGAGAAGCTCATATGCACCGTCGCTCATGGTGAGTCTTCCAGAACGGCGCACAGACTCCACAGCCTCGGCATTCTGTCCCAAAAGAAACATGGTTGCCGAATTTTCGGCAATGGCCTGTCCGGCCGGGGTGGAATAAAGATCATTAACCGACTGCGTCGCTATGACTGCAGATCCGCCGTATTTACGAAACTTGCGGTATGCGTGCTCGAGAAACAGGGATACATCCCCGTCCTTGAGCAGATCCCACGCCTCATCAATCAGAATTATTTTCCTGCGCCCCCTGTCACCGAGAAACACCTGCTGCTGGATCTGATAAATCAGCTGGAGAAGGACCACCTGTCTGAGATGCCTTCTGCCGTTAAGTTCATCCAGCTCCAGAACCGTAAAGCTGTTTCTGAAATCTATGGAGCTTTTCCCATTGAAAAATCTTCCGTAGGAACCCTCGGAGCAGAACGGATAGAGCTGAGATCCGATATCCTCAATTCTCTTGTCAGGGGATTTCAGACACTCCCTCCTGATGTCATCCACCGTCAGACAGTTTCCTCTAAGCTGAAACTGCTCCTGCATAATTCTTCTTAGAGCCGTGCGCTGAAACTCATCCAGACTGTTTGTCTGGGAGGCCATATTCTGTATAAGCGAGACTACCGCATCCTCATCCTCGCTGTAGTCCCTTATAAGCATGAAGGGGTTGAGGCAGACACTGCTGCTTTCATCAAACTGAAGATAGTCTCCACCGATGATTTCGCATATGTTCTTGTATGATTTTCCCGCATCGATAACCCAGATCTGAGCTCCCGCCGAAAGATATGAAAGGATCAGTTCATTGGCAAAAAAAGATTTTCCGGATCCTGATTCGGCTGCTATCACCGCATTTTTATTAGTGTTTGAATCATGAAGAGACACACTCATTAACTGACCGTTTCGGGAAAACAGCGCCGAATGGAAGGTGCCGGTTCCCCGCCATTCACCCATAACCGGAAGAAGCGGAGCAGCCATCTGGGTGCTGATTGTGAAATAAAGAAACAGATCACGGACTGATTTCCAGTCTCCGCCGAAGGGGAGTGAATTAAGAAACACCGGAAGCTGACAGCAGTCATCGGTCATGAGTTCAAAGTGCTGCTCGCGCCAGATATTTCTCATGGCGGTGGAAAGAGTGTTGAGTTTTTTTAAGGATGGCGCCATAAGGACGGCGCTGTAGCTCAGACGCACAGGTCGGTGACCGTTCTGAAGCGACTCGCTCAGTTCATCAAAGGACTGCTTCTTTTTAGCCAGTACCGGAACAAATTTAAGGATCGGACCGGCTGACTGCTGCACCACAAACTGTCTCTTTCGCTCAAGGGACTGCCTTAAACTTTCTGAATCCGGATAAAACAGATTAACAGTTATCATGTAATTTGCCTTCACAGTACTCAGACCGCTCAGAAGATCCCCCACATAGGACAAGGCAGATCCGGGAAATACGTATTCGGGAAGTCTGCGGGCGGAGAGTGTTCTGATATAGTTATGCCGGCCAAGATGAAGGTGATCCCTGTGGATCATGATATGAGTGCCCGGATCCAGGATCTGCTCTGATAAAAGTCTGTCGGTCTGCCAGGTGCCGTCACAGGCGGTTCGACGCCATAATGCATTCTCGGTACGGTTAAAAACAGTCTGCAGAAACCGGATATAGCTGGCTGCATCCATTTTTAAAGGAGCAAGTCCTATGTTTCTAAGATGCGCCTGCACCTTTTCTCCGACTGTCAGGATCTTCTGCTCCTCCTCCGCAGTCGGAACCGGCGAGGCAAGATGAATTTTCAGGGAAACCACCAGACGGCAGGTATGAACTATGCCGTTGTCAAAGGATTTTCCCACAAGATTTTTTCTGCTGTGATACTTGATGAATGAAATACGTTCGTCAGTAACGCTTCGAAGAAAAGGATCACGGCATCCGGCCCGAAGTCTCTTGTAACTTCGCATCTGCTCTGAAATGTCGGGACTGCGGTAGACAGAAAACTGAATCACTGTATTCACAGGATAGTCATCATTAAGAAATCCGTTCAGCCGCTCGAGAATTCTTTCATCCTCATAGCATACGGGGCGGCATTCAAAGCACATTCCCGCCGTGCCGTCGGTACCGAGAAGCATGGATGTTTCAGGATTGACTGCGGCAGCCGGAAGGAGACCGGAGGCTCTTTCATCCTCCGGGATCAGAAGATCGGTAAAAATGCTTTTGAAATTGAACAGTTTCATATGTTTTCCAATACCGCAGGATATCGACAAAAGGCAATGCAAAGCTGCGTCTGTCCTGCATATCTCCGCCAAAGGACTCAGGACTGCGGCTTCGGACAGTTTTGTTTTTACTGACAGGAGAAGAACACCTGCCCTGCCGCTTTCTGACCTGAAGGTCCGGCCTGTCTTCACCGCCGATGACGTTTTTATTTTTATTTTTATTTTTATTTTTATTTTTATTTTTTCTTTCGTTATATGCAGCCGTACACCGCTTGAAAGCGCATCTTAAATCCGCACCCGGTAAATTCATAAAAAGACATCATCAGGAACAGCCTGATTCAGACCTTAACTGACAAACTCCGGAAAGCCTGAAAACCGCGGCCGTTACCGCATCCGGCTCAGAACCGATATTAAGTCGCCGGATATTAAAGCCCGCCGGTTCCCGATCAGCAGAGCTAAACTAGCACGGAATGCCATCATCAGAACACTTTAAACAGGACATGAAGGGAATTTTTTACAGCAGATAAACAGACGAAAAATAATCTGCTTATGAATTATGGTCATACTTTCGCAGCTGATTCAAATCAAACTATGAGCGGAGGGCGTCTTAATATTTCGGTTGCTCCATCCTTCTGATGGAGGAAAATTATCTTTTTCAGATCGCTTTTCAAATCCGGCTGTCTGTCCTGCGGCAGGTGTCATCAATTCTGTAAAAATCATTCAGCCGTTAAATACATTCCATGTTCAGTCTCAGGTCCTCCCGGCATAAAATTCCTGATCTAAAAAACAAATGCAGTGTCTGCAGTCCCGAGCGAATAAATAAAGACCTCCATACGCTGAAATTTAGCATTGACATGACTTTTTCCTGCATTTGTGAGCTGAACCGGATAATTACGACTTGAAATATCTACAATAAAATTAACGGGATATCACCATGATCGAAAAGGAATTGCTGATATGAGTTTTCTGAAAGTACTTAAGGATATTGTAAAGCCAGTTAATCCCCCAATTTTTACACCGGTTGCCAATCTTGCGGAATCGTTCGTGGATAATGTCTTTCGCGATAAGGTAAAACCGGTTAAAGGATCAGTGCTGTACTGCGATCTTTTAATGGGATATATGGAACATTCAGGGATTTATGTAGGCGAGGGAAAAGACTGCATTGTCGAACTGCATAACGATAACGGTACATGCATTATTCAAAAAGTCACACCTGAACAGTTTATGGAAGGAGGCACTGCCGTAAGCATATATGTTTCCTGCAGCAGTCATGATCCGGTAGGCAAAAAAAGAATAGCAAAAACGGCGCTCAGCATGGTAGGTCAAAATCTGGGCGAGTACTCTCTCATATCCAACAACTGCCACATGTTTACAGATTACTGTCTCAGATGCGGTGATAAAAAAAATCAAGGGTGCTATGAATGGACAGACTATATTAAACACTACGCTAACAGGGAAATGACTCTGACCTATCTTAAAGAGTCAGCTGAAGAGATTCTTGGTGCAGATACATGGAGGGTCTGGGATCGCTAGGAATCCGTACCGCCATGAACCCTGACCTCTGTCCCGCGCCCGCCCGCTTATGACCCGGCAGGAGGATCCGGCAGTGAGCCAAAATCACATGGGATATACAGTTTTTCTTAACTTAAAGCATCCAGGAGGAGTTTGATATGAACAAATCTCTGACATCTTTTTTACTGATCGCATACTCATCTGAAACGCTGGCAGGAGCCGATCCGATTCTTTCCATCGGAAATGAATCGCCGTTCATGAATATTGTATGCCTGATCATTATCGGGATTATCATAATCGGAGGAATTTTTGGAGGAAGTTGAATATAAAAAAAAACAGCTCCCGTACTTAAGAGCAGATCCTTTCACCAATACTTCTGGTAAATGGGGATACAGTTTTTGATTTTACGTACATTGATGAAACTGATGCATGCGATCGCAGGCAATACACAGGGATTCTTTCTGAATACACTGTGATTTTTTTCTCTCATCCGGCTAATTGTTTTGTAAAATCCCGAATTTTTTTTCCGCCTCTAAAACGGCTCTATGCAAAATCAGACAGGAAACGTAACGATATCAAGATCCGCCATCTTCTCTTTGTAATTCATTTTAAAACTGGAACCGCAATTTTTCTCGCCAGAAAGGATGATATATGCAAAGATGTGAACCTCCTTGCGACAGCTGACTGCAGCATACTGGGATCAACTGCAGAAATAGTTTCCGGACACAGTTCACCCGCTTTGATGCGGGCTGACGGGAAAACTTAAAAACTGAGATGCATACCTACGGCTCGGTTTTGCAAAGAACCGTACATTCTCAGAGAAAATTTAATTCAGGAAGCTGCGGGACCTGAGATAAATATCCGTAAAAAGAATCAAATTTTGATGGCTCTTTCAGGCCTCACTGCTTTTTTTCTGATAAAACTCTTTTTTTGCAACATACATTTTTTTATCCGCAATTTTACACAGCTCCTGAACTGACGAATCCGGATATTCCAGATGTGATGCACAGCCGATGGAAAGAGACAGTGTATCTATGGCATGACCTCTCCATTCTCTGACAAGAGAGTTAACATTCTTCAGAATTTCTTGAAGCGTTTCTTCATTCGCATGTATCAGGGCAACAAATTCATCACCGCCTATGCGGAACACATCGCCATAAAGTCCGAATCCTCTCTGCAAACATAACGCCACACCGGAAATCAGTTCATCTCCGGCAGCATGTCCGAGTGTATCATTGGCATGTTTGAGACCGTTGACATCCGCAGAAACATAAACTAAATCTTTAACCTGTTTATTTAAAGAAATTTCACGGATCCTTTCTTCATATGCTCTGCGGTTATAACATCCGGTCATAACATCAGTTAAAGACAGATGCAGTAAAACTTCGTTACACTCCTGAAGACGCAGCACCATGAATGTTATTATTCCGGCAAAACATGAAAGCATCATAATAATAAGCATCGCAAGAGCTACATTCCAGACTGAAAACCATCCCTCAGCCGGTTTTAGTTCGAGCTGCCACTTAAGATTACGGACATCGAAAGTTGTTTTTATCTTGCTTCCGGTGAGGTTTCTAACTCCCTGCATGAACCGGGCGTTACCGTCCGCATCAATATAAGACAATGAATAATCAACCCCCATACCGTGCAGATTTTTCAGCCCTATTACATCCATAAAATTATCAAAATCAACAGTAACGGTTACCAGTCCCCAGAACGTTTCTGTTCCATCTTTTCTAATGATTACTGATGATCTGCCGGCGAGACCGACTCCACCCTGCACCAGCTCGAAAGGGTTAGTCAGAATTGTTATATTTTTTTCATATGCCTCTTTTGCCTCAAGATTACCCATAAGTCGGGTATCAAGAAAATCAAATCCGACCAGAACTTTATTTCCATTAAGCGGATAGACATTAGAAACAACACCATTTGGAGCAATTGCAAAATTCTTGAGGGTAATACCTGTTTCGTGCTGCACCGAAACATATAAATCCTCTGCCAGCTTGTCGAACCATGATGTATCGCTGTTATGCTCAATCGCCATGATTTTTAAAGTATTTGTACGAGACATTACGCAGTTAATTTTTGTGATAATGTGCTCCGCCTGGTTCTTGGCGACATAAGAAAGCCTTTCCTTGTCTGCAGCTATATCATGCATAAGCAGCATCAAATAACAGACGGTGAGCAAAATAAAAAAGATAAACGCTACAAGGAAAGCGAGCTTTTTAGTACTTTTTTTCTCTTTCGAAAATTAAGCAAGGTTGTCATCGTACAGCAAAAATCCCGTAAAATATACAAAGACTGCACATTGAGAAAATTTTAAATGTTTCTCCGGTGTCAGCTCTAAATCTTTGCGTGATTTAAATCACATTATTTATGTATAATTTCATTAAGTGACGTAAACCGACCTTAATATACTAGGCATGTAAACCCTTTTCAAGTTATTTTGAGGGTATAGATAAAAACAAATTATCGGAGATTTCTGAAAAAAATTTTTCGGCTCTGTCTTTGAGCTGAGAATGGGGAAAAAATAAAGAAATCTATCATGTGGTGAAGTAAAAAATTTTTTTTCAGAACATGATCCACGTAATCACGTCAGCTTTGTTTATCCATACAATGTTCCGCTTACTTTGATATTTCCAGCAACGGTGGCCGGCTGTAAAACCGAGGATGATATCCTCCAGTTTTAGAATTTCAGCAAACTGCACCCCGATTATTTTTTCCCTAATTTTGTAGATGTATTCCCTGCACCTCTGATGTAACAAGAGCCAGGATCTTTTTCCTTGTATCTGCGGCGGTAATAATTTGAAAAATCAATTACAGTTCTCAAGATGATGACAGGAGCATTTCTGATTTAAGAGATAATTCTAAATCCATTCAGTCGGCATCTTTTATCAATACTGCTGCAAAAGATATGACTGCAGGTCTGACAGCAGCATTCTTGCGGATGTACATCTTGTATATCAGGTTCATTCCTAATGAGATCAAACAGGGTCTGATCAAAGGCCAGGAAATGATACAGGTTAGCTTAAAGCGCTGCGCGTAAGAACAACAGTTTTTTTCCGAAGAAAGCAGTCGGCCGGGAAAGAGATCTTATGAAGAAAAGATCATAAAAAACAGCCGGTTGAATCAACAGGCCGTTATATATCCGGAAAGTAAACGACACAGGTTTGCTGCTTCACTGGTTCTTCTAACCCTGAATTCGCCGAAAAAATTTATTCTTATAGGGAAAATGAGATTAGAAACAACTCCGGCTTTACTCGAAGACAGATTGATCCTGCTATTGGGGGGAGAAAAAAATTAAATTATAAAAAAAGGTTAGAAAAAAATCCGGACTAATCTGTTCTTCCAGACTTTTCTTATCACTAATTGCACCTATCCGGTTAAGCAACCAATCTGATTTTACCTTAACCCTTAAGGAGCAGATTATCCAGTAACCCGCCCGATATCAGCTGCGTCTGTAATTTTGTCATTATCATTTTTAGAAATTCTTAAATCAGCAAAAAATATTTTGGGTCTGACTCAGATTGTTATGTATACTTTGAACTTTTAAAATTTGATCTGGTGAAATTTCATCTGTGAAGTTTATTACCGAAGGCACTGTAAAAAATTTTTTTAATGACGGGCTGAAGAATCAAAATGAAGCAGATTCCTGTAAAAAAAAATAATAATCTGAATTAAAGGGCCTGAGGGATGAAATCTTCACGAAACAATTCACCAACATCAGCCGCCGTATAAGTGGCATATTTTTTAAAAATGTCGCGATTATCCCACCGTTTCCATTCCAACTTTCTTTCATTCATATAATGCCAGACATCGCAGTCAGGTTCCGCAACATTAGCTGCATAATCAAAATTCTGCTCCAGCCAGATCCCGTGGTCTTCTTCAATGTATGCCGCGTACTCCCTGAGCTGACAGTCTTCCAGGCAAAATTTTGAAACATAAACAGCATTTTCCTCAACCGCATACCAGACTGAATAATGAAACTGTTCAATCGTTTTCACAATTGCAAAGACAGGATAAAACGTTCTCGTTGCAAACATAATTTCATAGAATTCATTATTCAGAGGAACACATGAAATGTCCTGATCATACGCTATTCCTCCATCCCTTCCGAAATCACACAGGTCTTTTGAGCCGTCAAGACATGATTCAAAAAAACAGCGGAATGAATTTATGAAAGGCTCACTGATGGAGGATGAACCGATGCCTGTTTCATTAAATGCAGTTCTTTTTAAAAGTAGTTTGTTCCAAATGTAATTAGCCATACAGACTCACAATCGACAGGTTTCATTTTAAGTCCCCGAACATTAGGTAAATCCTGAACTTACCGGCTGAACATATTATATTCTCTGGTCAAACGACCCGCAGGCCACACTCTCATCATGGTCATCACATGATGAATATACGGAACATTATGTTTCTTGGCCAGTTTTCCTAAAAGACGATCATACTGAATATATACCCCTTTCATTCGTTCAAGCTGCTTTGCATTGCATTTCTTTTTTCTGCAAATATTACCCAGAATTTTCACATAATTCTCAAATGAGCGGTACATTGATTCAGCGTCATTTTTAGTACAGTACCGATTCTGACAATGATAATATGTTGCAGCATTCAACTCCCCCTCTTTAAGCAGCAGAAGCAGCATATTGGCAACACGCATGATTTTACCCTCAAGCTTGACAAACTCAGTGTTTCCGCGATTATAGTCCTTGCCGTAAAACATTCGGTTCGATGAAACAAAAAATTCACGGTAGACCAGATCATAAGCACCTCCGGTAAGAGAAAGATCCGTATACTCTTTATAGTCATACCCCGCATCCTTAAGCTTATATTCAAGGAACGGTATAATATACGCACCGAGTACCGCGTTATACTGAATAACATCATCAACACTTAAATCAGAGATTTTCGAAAAAAGCGCAGAAACAGATGTCATGAGACTGCGATTGGAGGAAAAATCAAAATTCCTGACGTAAGTACGATCCTTTATCCTGCTGCTTATCACATACTTTATAGTGTTTATAAAATCAATCTGCCGATCAATCATGAACTCTTTTACAAAGGTTTCATACGGAGTGTCTTTGAATATCAGTGCCATGGACTGATTGCGCTCAATCCATGCACGTTCCTGCTCCTTTACTGTCTCTTCATTACAAAAGCCCGCTTTGCAAAGTTCTCGAAGTTCATTGTAGCGATCAGCAAATGCCAAATTATGAATATCACTGAAACGTGCATATATAGGAGGGTTTTCACTGAATGTACGCTGCATTCCTGCAGCATATGAATCATCTATGTAAAGCAGATCCAGGGCAAAATTCTTAAGCAGAACACTGGTGACCCGGGTGACAGAATACTCGTCAGTAATTCCTGCGGAAGAAAGGATCGCCTTTGCAAGCTCGAGCTGGCGGAAAAATGCATCCGCTGCAACTTTCAGCTGTTCGGACTGATACATGTTATACTTGTATGAGGTTAATCTGGCAATTTCAGGAATTACTGATTTCAGCAATGTTTCAGTAACCATGCGGTAATCTTCTGAATTATTAATCCTAAGATTTTACAAAAAGTAACACTACAACTCACACGATCATATCCACCATTGAGTCTCCACTCTGACAGTAATAGATTATGATTGTGTCCTCTCCCCAAAAAGATCCCAAGTGATGATATTCAAACTTCGTATAACTGCCTGATATAAGAATTGAGATCTATCTCATGAGGAACAGGTATTCCAAAATTCTCATAACATTCACGGACCTGT
>JAEEOK010000008.1 GCA_016284235.1 Succinivibrionaceae bacterium | reverse complement strand
TGCAGCAGATGGATATGTTTCCCCGGAGAGTGTCCGCATCCTCTCTCGATGAATATTTCTTTCTAAAGATTATTGATAATTCGAAATAAGATTAATGATTATTTCCAACTTATTTTTATGGAGAGCCACTGTTATTTCTCGGACTGAAGTCTTCAAGTTCCAGTTCAGACTGGATTTCCTGGTATTTTCGTTGCTCCATCTCCCACATTTCTCTGTGAGTTTCCAGCTTTTTTAATTTTTTGCGGTTTAAACGTTCTTCAGCGAGGGCCTTATCGTATTCTTTTTGAGCCTGGTTTACATTGTATTCAGCTTTTTTTACCTCTTCCTCCACTTCAATTTCTTTGATGTAAAGCTGTTTTATTGAAGCGTTGAATTTCTGTATTTCGTCGAGAGAGTAGGTTTTATTCATGAAATTTGCATATCGCCGTTCCTCTTCCTCCTTACGCCAGATCTTGTAATCTTCGAATTCTTTTTTTTTGTTAATCAGCTCCTGCCTTGTCTGCTCAAGTTTTTTATGCATACCCATACGGGCAGTAACACTGTCATTAAGTCGCCGGTCCCTAATTTCCTGAAGTCCTTTAAGCGGATAGGTAATTGCCATTTAAACTACTCTTTTGCTAGTGATTGAACAAATTTTAGAACCTCTGCAACCTGAAGCAGCAGATCGTCTGGAACAAAACTATCTTCATCACCCTGGGCGAAGAGAGCTCTTGCCAGAGGAGGTTCTCTCATAATAGGTATGTTTTCCTCTTTCGCTGCCTCTATCATACGTCGGGCTAAATCACCTTCACCTTTGGCAACGATAACTGGAAGACCGGTTTTTTCCTTGTCATAGTCAATGGCTACTGCATAATGGGTAGGATTCACAATAAGCACCTTTGATTTTCTGGTTTTACTGATGGTTGACTGATTCAGCATCTCGCGGTGAAGCTGCTTGCGTTTGGATTTTATCATTGGATCACCTTCCATTTCCTTGTATTCGCGCTTTACTTCATCCTTTGACATCATGTGATCTTTTGTATATTTGTATTTTGTGTATAAAAAGTCAATTGCGGCGATGGCCGAAAACGTCAGTATGGTGTATAGCAGAAGCACCTTCAATAGTTCTCCTGCTGCAACAATCATCATTTTTTCATCTGCCTGGGGCAGAGTGAATATCATCCTTCCGTTGTTCTTAATTGCAAGATACACTGATACGCTCAGAACTCCGACTTTAAGGAAATTTTTGAAGAATTCAAATACGTTTTTAACACAGAATACCTTTTTAAACCACTTTGATGGACTGAGGTTTGACAGCTTAGGCATAGCCGCTTTGGGTGCAACAAGAAAACCTACTTGAACCAGAAGTGCTATGAGTGTGCAGGACATTACTATTGCAACCATTGGGAGAATGAGACCAACTCCAATGTTTACATACATACCACCTATTTCTCTGAAGGCCTCATCAAAATTCATGATGGGAGCGTTGATGAAGGTATAATCAATGGCCTGAGATAGTTCAGTATAGATTTTTTCTCCGAACGCAATAAAGTAGACAAGCGATCCTGCAACGCCGGCTGCTGATACTATCTCAGTACTTTTGGCAACGTCTCCTTTTTCACGGGATTCCCGCAACCGTTTGTCGGTTGGCTGTTCTGTCTTTTCTCCGCTCATCTATGCCTGTCTTTTTATAAATTTGAAAGGATCCTCTATCAATCTTTCATTCAAGCCATAAGTCATTCAAGATGTCATTTCTGGAATAATCAAAAGAATTAAAGTTTCGATTATTTGCAAGTTCTTAATAATCAATAATCGCTTGTTTCAAATGAAAAGGGTCGGTTTATTTATAACATACCGACCCATTATATTACAGGATATTACCCACAGATACTTTAGATTTATCTCAGAATTGCAGTCAGCGTATCACCTGCCTTGTTGACGGCGCTTGCAGCACCCTGACTGTAGGAGCTTACCTTGCTCATCATATCCTGGATGAGAAGCATTTCCTGCTGAACGCTGGAACCGACGGTTTCTTGCATGTTCTGAAGACTCTGAATAGCAAGGTTGATGTCCTTTACCTTTGGGCAGCCTGAAAGAGACAGCGTGTCAAAACCGTTTTGGGATAGAAATGTATTCATCTGTATGACAAGACCGGCTACCTTTGAATCTTTGACCTCATCATCGTCCTTTTTGCCGTTGATAAGGTTTCTAAGCTGGACGACATAGTCTGTAAACTGCTTCTGAACTTCCTGATCTGCTTTGATTTGATTGATCTTTTCTCTTGCCAGTTCCTTGTTGTCCTTTGACAGTTCCATCTGCAACTGAGCAAAAACCAGTTCTATGCTTGTTGTGTTGAAAACGCCTGGACCGAATCTGTTACTGCCAGAAGCTGCGTCAACTTGTGAATTCTGATTATTGATTCCGTCAATCATTTTAATTCTCCTTGAATAAATTTTAACTCATTTGATTTGATAACGATTCATTGCAGAAAAGGTTACAACAGAAATAAATTTTTTACACAGGACGGTAATAACCTACCGATAATGTTGAAATAGTTAATCTTTCTTTTATTGTACGCGATATCCTGAATTCTGTTATAACTTCGCTATAGCAAACGCATGTTTTTTTTGAATTTCCTCAAAAAAAAGAGAAAGACAACACTTCATTCTAAACAGTGTTGCCGATCCTTCTCTTCTTGTAACGTCTGTTTTTCAGATTTAATAATAAATCCAAGTTGTTAAAACTACCTCAGAATTGCAGTCAGCGTATCACCCGCTTTGTTGACGGCACTTGCTGCACCCTGACTGTAGGAGCTTACCTTGCTCATCATATCCTGGATGAGAAGCATTTCTTGCTGAACGCTGGAGCCGACGGTTTCTTGCATGTTCTGAAGACTCTGAATAGCAAGGTTGATGTCCTTTACCTTGGTTGTGAGTGAAATACCGTCAAATCCGTTGGAGGTCAGAAACTGATTGATTTCTGCGTGAAGATTTTCCAGTCCCTTGTTAGGATTATCCACATTATCATCGTCTTTCTTGCCGTTGGTATAATTTCTCAGTTTGACAACATAGTCGGTGAATTTCTTCTGGACATCCTGATCTGCTTTAATTTGATTGATTTTTTCTCTTGCCAGTTCCTTGTTGTCCTTTGACAGTTCCATCTGCAACTGAGCAAAAACCAGTTCTATGCTTGTTGTATTGAAAACAGCTGGACCGAATCTGTTACTGCCTGATGCTGCGTCAACTTGTGAATTCTGATTATTGATTCCGTCAATCATTTTAATTCTCCTTGAATAAATTTTAACTCATTTGACTTGATAACGATTCATTGCAGAAAAGGTTACAGAAGTTAAACAGATCCAATAAATTTTGGTTTTTGGCATCGATGTGTATTGTATTGGTTGACATCTAATCTATGGTGTGCTGGAAATTACTAGGTCCCAGTCGCGTTACTGAAAGGATTTGGCATTCTTTTCTGCAAAAAACTGTTATCACTTAATTCTGCTGTTTTGCATGGATCCTGACAAACCGACATCTATGTTCAATAGTCAGAGTATTGCTGACTTTTTAACATTGAATGTTAGTTGTACTATTTTTAAGCTAACCTGACTGTCGGTTATGTGTAGAAATTGTTTCCTGGTGAGAATCAAAAGGACAAGATGAATGAGAGCTAAAATGATAAAAAAGTGTATGACATGATATTTTACACTGTTTAAAAAATATACACTGATTTTTTACATAAGTTTGAATCTTCATGCGTAGACCCTGATAAAAATGTGTTGAAGACAACAAATTGCCCTTGACAGAGTCAGTACAATTAGTCATGTTATGGTAAGATTCTGTTTGCATTTATCTGATGCTTTAAGCGCATGAATTTTGTTTGAGATTATCTCTGGTCTTTTAGCATAATGCATTGGTGATAGTTATGTTCCCTGTTTTTTTGAAATTTATGGAACGAAACGTAAAATTCGTTACTTTTGAGTGATGACAGGTAAACGGGGATAAACTAATTAATTTACATGCATAAAAGTTGCGTTTGGGAATGAATATCATGTATGCCGGAGGCGAAGTGATCATGCGTGTGAAAATAAGAATATCATGGTATTTAGGTTTAACCTAAATATCAGATTTTTGACTGGAGAGTCTAAGGTTCATGAAGGCATATAACATTTAAGTGGTGGATAGTTCATAGAATAATCCATAGTTATACCAACCAGTCTATCGTTTTTTTACTTTTAGGAAAGAAGGAGTTTGTTATGGTTTCTATCGAGCAAGTTGATCAGTTTATTGAAAAAACAGAGCGTGAACTGGATAAATTTGATAAGGAGTTGGAATCACTTAGCAAAGAACTTGAAAAATATGAAATTCCAAATGATGAGGAAATAGTAGCTGAGGCCAGAAGCAGACTTAAAGCAGCAACAGCTGAGGCAGAAAGAGAGGCCGGTCAGAAAGTTGCGTTCATGAACGATTCGATAGGCAAGCCGTCAAAGCCTGCCTCGCCTCGTCGTAATCGAGGTTTGTCAGTATAGTTTCTTGAAAAGATAGCACTCTAGAATTTTGATGTATAAGCATTACCTAATGTCGCCTACAGTCCCATGCTTTAGCTATGGGAATATGAGGCGACTATTATTTGTTAAAGGTTGTCTTCTTTTTGTTGTTTGGGATAGGTCGTAGTAGTTGTACAATATATGTCAATTCAATTGAGTATGTTGGCGACAGCAATATCAGACATACTGCCTAAGTTGCTGTATACACTGATTTATGATGGTTGATGGCACTCCGTACCCTTCGTTATGACCTGCTGGAAATGGACTGGTCAGCCGATAACTTCGGCAGGAGGCCGAAATCCCCTGTCTTTATACAAGGAGAATGTCAAAGGGGGTAATGAGCAATTTTATTTTGTATATTATTACGTCATTTCTCTTGAATGTTTATATGAAGTATAGATTCGTTTCCTCGGCCTATTGAAAATGTTCGCCTGGTGACTTTTGCGTTTGTTGCCTTTTGTGAGTTCCATGGAAGAAAATCTTTTTTTTGAAACAGTTAATGAAGCTCTGGATCTTTTAGATTCTTATGGATTTTCTTTTATGCAGATCGAGTCCGGAGTATTTATACTAAGACGCTATGGATCTGAAATTACGATTAGAACTGATCTTAAGAGAATAAATCTTAAGATGTCTATTTCTCTCGGCTTCTATAATCAGGAGGGGCTCTTCTCTCATTTCCTCCAGATTAACACCGGCGACAGCATTTCTATCAGCAACCGCATTTATATTTCGTTTTTTCATGACGGTGATATTAGACTTGGCAGGGTTGTTCATATAGATAAACCTATACCATCTTCTATCAGAGACTGTATTTTGGATTTTGCTGAATCGGCTGAAAAAGATAATGAGATTATTCGTGCTTTTTTGAGCAGTTTGGATGTTGTAAACATTAAAAATGAACAAAAGAAAGAAAACTACGCGAATATGGTCATGGGGAATTTTCTTGATGTATGATTATATTGTCATGTTCTTAAGATAAAATTTCGAGAGTGACCGGTTACATCATTGGTCATTCTACGTTTAATGCTTCATTACGGACTTGCCTTTAACTTTATTGTAAAAAGATTTCTCATTACGGTAAAAGTCCGTTTTCAGAATTTATGTCGAGTCAAAACAGTGAAAGTTAGGCGAATTTTCTGCCCTGGTTCATTTTATTATTTTATATCTTTCTGTATTACCATAAAAACTAGACGGAGCTCGTCGTTGTGCAGTTTTGTAACTTTTAATTTTATCCAACGTTAACGTGAAAATGATTTTTTGAATAGTAATTTGGAGTGCGGCAGGCAAGTTTCTGTGTCTTATGAGATATATGGTGCAGCAGACTGGCAGATGGCACGGTTTATATAAAGAGGTGAATTACAATGACTGGTCTAAATGTAATAGTAAACAATAATTTGATTAATAATGATCAGCATAATAATGAGTTGCAGAATAACGTACCTGTAGGTAATGCTCAGAATGCTCCTATAGGGAATCCTGCCAAGAATTATAAAAGTGCAGTTGATGACGGTTTTGTTGTTTTTGATAATCATGGAACTGTGATTGCTTCCGATGAGAAGACACCGACTCTTACAATTTCAATGAATAAAAAGATTCAGGATATTAAGGAAAATGTGGCACAAGTTTCTAATGGCAGCAAGAATATGACTTTTCCTGAACTCATGAGAGAACTCGTTTCATATTCTGAACTAACACCTAATAAAAACGACAAAAATTCCAAATGCCTTTTCCGAAATGCTGACGGTGCCGTTGCTCTTGATAGACTTGCCCTGTCTATGACACAATCCCTTATTCAAACCTACTGTTTTTCCAGCAAAAAAAATCTTGATGTTAAAGAAAATCAGTTAAAAAATGAACTGAACGGTATTCTTGATAAAATCATGAATGGTAACTCTATATCCGGCAGTGGGAAGGAACAGATTCGTATTCTCAATGAAAAAATAGATGCTTTGAAGGAGCATATTGAACAGTCTCCGAATCATCCTAAAAAAGTCGAAGCCAAAGTGCTTCTTGACGATATCAAGGCAAAGTTCAGTTCTATTGTTTCGGTTCGCTACAGTGCCTCGTTAAAATTGCGACAGGCTCTGCAATCAGGAAAGTCTGTTTCTTTTTCTTGCCCTGAAGAGTTTATTGGCATGGGCAACCTTCTTAAAAAATATGAGAGGGTTTTCTCGAAGATAATTGAAGTGCCAAAGACTGATATTAAAGCTGTGACTGACAACATTATATCAGGACAAAAATCTCTTGATGACGCTTTATTAGATAATCCAAATCTTAAGTTTTTTCTTAATGAAATGTCTGAAAAGAACTGTTCAAAGCTGAAGGCGCAGACTAAGGCGATCGTTGATGGTGGTGATCAGATTAGACAGTCAGCTGAAGAACTTAAGGAAATTATTAGAACTCGCGGTGCAGGAGATGATTCAGTAAAACTCGGCGCTGAGGCGTTGTGTTCTGATATTCTTGATCGTATCAAGGAACTCAGTCTGATTAGGAATGACTCTGAAAATCTTCTTAACGAAAAGGACAGAACAGAACTGTATAGCGGGGCAGGTAAGGATCATGATTCGCTGGTAGGAAATGAACTTTCAAAACTCAGCGATGCATTGAAGAATATAGATCCTAAATATGCAGATTCTATTGGTAAACTTATGGAGCACAGGGATCTGCTTTCTGGAATACTCACTGCTGTAGATTATTCTCCGTCTCTTTTTATGCAGATTTTGAAGCAGCCACGGATCGCTGATTCTCTTATTACGCTTTCATCACCGGGGTGTACGGATGCTCAAGTGCGCGATTCCATAAATGCTCTTTCCCAGCTTATATTTGATAACTGCAAAACTGCTGATAATTCCCTTCTTGTTTCTTTGCTTAAGACTGTTCCGGTGGATAATTTATCTCCAAGTGGCAAGGTGATTATGGATAATCTCCCTGTCAAACTTGAGCTTACCAAGGATGCACTGGCGTGCATTAATTTCATAATTCACAATAATAATGATATTGACAATGCTCCTATTGTTATTGATTTTGACTGCCTCAAAACCGCCTATCACAAGGTTTGCGAGTCAGGTGCTGAAATTGAAAAACTGTTAAAGAAGAATCACTGCTATTCAGATTTGAAGAATGTAGAAAATATTCTTCTAAAGGCGGCATATCATGATTTTCTTGCTGAACATCCTAATGATCCTGACTGCCTCAAATCTTTTGCTGAAAACTCTAAGTTTAAAGCAGCTATGGGAATATCTGATCATGATTCTGCCGATACTGTTGATGTTGCACGCTACAAGGGATTTGATCCTACAAACGTCAATATTAAAAATACTGAGGTAACAACCTTTCTTAAGGCTTTCAATATTATGATGAGCCACAGTGATTTCGTTGAATCCTGCAGTAAGATCCCGCCTGTACATTTAGCTAACAAGGTGGCAGAGTCTCTGGATTTGAACATTCTGAATTTCCTTGATGATGTTCAGGCTTTTTATGATAGAGAAAGCGCCCGGACGGGAGCAAAGGTAGAAGAACTCAAGCAGCTTGTAAATCCAAGAGATATTGAAATGCTGCGAATTACGTTCAATTCAGTTCATACAAGCAAGGAAAAGCTTCAGTGGTTTAATGACAATATGGAGAAGCTTACCGGTCTGTTTATTAATACTCATAAGACAACTCTTACCCAGATTGAGAATAACAACAAAAACTTCTTGAACCAACGCAAGCATATACTTGAAAATCTTCATCTGGAAAAACTGGTTGAGTTTAGCAGGGCATCGTCACAGGCACTCGGGTCTGAAGTAAAGCCCATTGCCAATGTTGAAGAGTTGCTTCGCGATGTTTCAAAAATAAAGGGCAGCGATTCTATTGGATTCATGGTTGCAACTCTTAATCAGCTGTCAATTCGCAATATTGATGATCTTTTACCTGAAGGACGGACATTCCTTGGTCTTACCAGAGATGATTTTCTTAATACGGGTAATACTGAAAAGATAGCTCAAGCGCTTAAAAATGCACCGGCAGAGTTGACTGGATCCGCTGATTATAAATTTGCATTCTTTTATTATGCAAAGCTTGAATCTCTGAAGGCTTCAAGCGGAAATAATAAGGCTGTTACAGTGGATCAGCTTGCTACCGCAGGAGTAAAGGTTGGAATGATAAAGACTCTGATCAAGGGTATTGTTCAGGATCGAGTTCGCAATGTTAACGGATTCAATGCAATAGAGGGCACTTTCATTGACGGATCTGTACTTCTGGACTTCTGTAAGAATCAGAGCAAAATGAAGGATGCCGACAGATTGAGAATGCTGGAGAATTTTATTCTTCCTGACGATATGTTCAAACCGGAAAATAACATTTTTGTAGGAAGTTCAGAAGGTGGAGTAAAGTTAAAGCAGACCTTTCAAAAGCTTCTGAACAATACCATCAATGCAATCAAGCGGGGAGCTGATACCGGAGATTCACTGCGAGCCCTTAATTCCTTGATTGCATCGCATCTTGCCGGAGATGCAACCAGAGATATTGCAAATGCTCTTGTTTATCTCAGTCCGTATTTTACCCGTGAGTTTTCTGGAGATACTGACAGTTCCTTCGAAAAAATCGTGATAGAAAAGTTTGGCAAGATGTTTAAGCCAGCAAACAAAAATGACAGATCCTCGCTTGTTACGCTCAGAAATGCGTTGATGAGCAGTACGGTTGAAACTTCACGCTCTCTGTCAAGTCTTATGCTGGCATTCCGTAAAAAGAGCCGTAATGACGATTCAGCAATTGATACCCTGATGCAGAATCCTTTTGCAAAGATGATGGCTGACAATGCTCTTCGTCAGGTTGCTTATAATCACAACTTTTCAACATATGCCGATTTCAAATATAAGTTCTCAAATGAAGAGACGATTGCAGGCAAATCCAAAAACGAGATTATTCTGGAGGCTGTGGATGTTCTGAAATCAAAAATGGCCATAGACGATGTCATTCTGGAAAAAATGTTAAGGCAACTTGTATCCTCGGATCTTTACTTCAATGATACATCCAGCCGGACAAAGCATGCCAAGAGAGCTGTGAGAAGCTTCGGGCGTGCAGTCAAAGCAAGCAGAATTATTTCCTCAATCGGCAGGGGAATCAGTGCAGGCTGGGGATGGATCAAGGGCATATTTGGTACTAGACGAACGAACGAAGCCTACAGCTCCATAGCAGCCAATGTTATATCAAGCATTGAGGCCGGCTCCTCTCTTGTTCATACAAAGGACAACAGGGTAGAAGTTAAAGCCGGAAAAAATTTGAAGGTTGGAAGGTTTGAAGCGGGTGTATCAGTTGGGGTAACCATCAGTGCCGGCAGCAATCTTGAAATTGAACGTTCGGAAGACAACAGATTCACATTTGTCATGTCTGCCGGACTTGGCGCGAAACTTGGACTTACAGCAGGAATAGGTTCGGTTAATGATCCTACGATATCAGTTACCGGTGAGGCTGGTGGACAGTATCAAAGAGGTGTTGCTGTTACATTCGATTCTGAAGAAAAAGCATCGGATTTTTTAACCAAAATTATTGAGGCTGATGTTCAACTGACTGATTTGCAAAGAGCAAGTCAGTTAAGAAGTGAGACTGTCAAAAATTTTGAGTACGGGATCAGTGCCCAGGCGAATATTGTGGGATCCGTTCATGAATTTTCCGGTGAGGATGATACAAGTGAGTTTGATGTTCTTCAGTTAAATGCCAATGCTGAATTCGGTCAGAATTTTGAGTGGAAGCAGGAAAGCGGAAGTAATTCTCACAAATTTTCAAGGAATGTTACAACCACGGCATCTGTTGGTGTGGAGGCAGGCATCTCACTGAAGAATGCAATACTTGGCAATTCTGTTATCGGATCCAAGAATCCTGATGACATTGAAGATGAGTCTGAAAAGGATGCTTATAATTCCAAAAAGAAGACTATTGAAAAATCAGCCAATCCACTGGCGCATATGCTTACAAATCATGAGAAATTGCTGGATGAAGTCTTCTCGAGTAAGATTATTTCTGAATTTTCCGATCACGAGTATTCGCAAGAGGAGAAAAAAGACTGGAAGGATTCTGATGATTTACAGAAATATGAAAAGGATCCTTCAAGATTTGTTGCTGAATCCATTGTTAATTTAGCCAAGGATAATTTTGCCACAAACGCAGTGTCGGATATTGATTCGATGGTTGAATGTATAGCCAAAAAGATCCCTGGGGTGAAACAGGTAGTAAAGGTTAAGGAAAAACTTTCTGAACTTGTAGGCTCTTTTAACGGATTGTTCAACAAACTCGATACCGCAAATTTAAGATTGGATGTCGGCATAAATATCGGTGATGATGCTGATGAGATTGCAACCATCAAGGCGGGGGCTACATACAGTTGCAATACTACAACAAGTTATGAAACAAATCTTATGCAGAATGATCTTAAAACTGTTGAAAAGACGGTCAGCATTGAGCCTGAAAATAAAGGGAGTGAAACAACTCAGAAGACAAACAATGTTAAATTCCTTTCAACAACCATGAAGAATCTTGGCTTTACCGAGGCTCAGATCAACAAAGCAGTAAGTCAGCTGAACTCTATTCAGGTAAGTGGTGAAAAACTTGAATCAATGGAGATTGTGCGAGTTTCAAAGAAGGAATCTCTGGCAAAAATCAAATCTAAAATCAGAACTGATCGAAATATTTCAAAACAGATCAATAAACATGTTAATGACATGAAGGATTCTGATTTCAGACCTGTTAGAATTGTTTTCAACACATCAAGACAAATTGATGAAACATCCACCTCCTTTGGTGCAGGAGCTTTTGTTAGGGTTAGCTTCTCTTCGGAGGAGCAACTGTCCAGACAAAAGTCATATGAGGTTGAATTCTGATTTAGTTTGTTTCATATCGGTGTGGCACTGTAGTTTATTATGGTGCCTGATGGAGTTTATATGAGTGTTTCAACAGTTAATGAGTTGCTATTAAAGAGCAGCATAAAAATCAATCCGATTGATTCTGAAACTTTTGTTTCTGAAAATGATTTAAACGGGCTTCATATAGTAATTTCATGGAATCCGGAAGAAATGACTCTTACGGTAAAAAGTAATATTCTTGCAATTGATGATTTATATGATTCAGTTTTCCAGAAATTTCAAAAGAATATTCTTCTTCTTAATTCTCTTGATTACCTTCCGGAGGATTTTCGTATAGGGATAAGTCTGATTGATACTGCCGTTCAGATTAAATGCGCATCCAGAATTGATCAGTATTCTGACGGAGAGAGTGCAAAAATATCCCATATGATAAAGGCGGTTATATATTACGGTCTAGAGAGCAAAAAAAAACTGATAGAGGAATATTATCAGCTGGTTCAGGAATGAATTGTTTTTGTAAACTGATCCTTAAAAATCTGTAGTAAGTCTGATAGATTGAGATGGTGTCAGAACTTCCTACCATGGTTGATTTAGGGTGCAGATTTGCCAGCTTAAGCAAGAATTACGTAGAGTAAAAGAATCCCAAATTGGCGGACTATACAGATGTTAAATAGGTGAATCTGCCAATAGTTTTACTGATCTTTTATGTCGTCCACGAGGTCTTTTGCGATAGCATGTGTAGAGGTGAAACCACTTTTCTGCGCCTAATTGAAATACTCTGAATCAAATGATATTTCGATACAAGTAACAAGATCTCGGCATCGATCAGTGTGCTTGCGTAAAGGTTTGGTGATTATAACCTTCAGAAACTAGCATTAATAAAGCTGGATGTGACTGTCAGTACTCCATCAGATCCTCTATACGACAGTGAAGAGTTTTACTTAACTGAAGTAGAGTGATGGCGGCCGCGTTGTTGATATTACGCTGTCTCTGTTCAAACATTTGTATCTGACGGAGAGCAACACCGGATTTGGCAGCAAGTTCAGATTGTGATAATCCGCTGTTTTGACGCCTTACCTTCAGCCTTGTGTGTGGATTTGCCTCCCTGAGCAGAGCATCCATCTGTTCGGCAAATTGGGTAATGTCCATTTCGTGATAGACCGTATACATCTGAAGGATTTGCGACAGTGGGACGACGCTAAGAATTTCCATAAAAGAGCGTCGGGAGTACCATTGAAAAAATGCAAGTGCCCAGCCAGCCCAATATTCTGGTGATTTATCCAAGTACATCGCATCTTCTGCATCGTTGAATGGAGTATGAGTTTCTGTAAGGACCTCCCGGCCAAGTTCACAGCCGTTCATCCCGGCAATGTAGTGGGGATTTCCATCGGCGAACTGTTCGGAAACAGAAGATACACTAAAGGCTCTTCCAAAGGCGTCAGTGGTGATGCTTAATGTCATAACGGAAAAATCTACGGCATGACCAAGGATATTTTGTGCGGTGCTTATATAATTTTCATTGTAAGCGCGGATCACCATTTTTGATGCCCTCCCTCATGATGTCGAGCATGAACAGTTCGTTGATGCTGTCTGATGATTTTTTTGAGTTGCGGTAAGCTTTCTGTGCTTCTCTGTCCCTTGTGATCTTTTTCTCAAAGTATATGGCAGCATCAACAGGTTCAGTTTCTAAAAAGTATATCTTCGAGAAAGAAGTTTCACTCTTGAATACGATTTGTTCCCCAAGTTTACCTAGTAACATAGCTTCGGGAAGTCTGCGCAGAGAGATTGTGCCGACAATAAAGTCCTGTGCAAAGGAAAAGTAGGAATCGTCCGCGCGGTATCCGATAATGACATCATACGGAGTCGGATCAACAAAGAAGTTTTGCTGAAGGTATTCCTTTGCATCTTCTGCGATGCTGGTCTTTTGCAAGTAGGTTCTGTATTTTGCTAGGATGGCAAGCCAGTTGAGAATGCTGTACTCCGGGGTGTTTAAATTAAGAACAGAAAGATTACTGAGATCTGCCTCGTAGGAATTGGCATATCCATTTCTGTTTTTGGAACATGCCCATTCTTTTGCAAGTTCTTTATTTTCTGTCGTATAGAAACCGTAGCCGTAATCCTTTACGCGTTTGCTTCCGTTATAGACAGGGACTTCAATAATGTGATCGGAACCGTGATAAACAATCATAGAATCACATCTTGCACATATCATATCGCTGAAGCGATATGGTCTCAAAGATTCTGGATGTATTTTGCATGTGTGCTTAAAAATTGGCTCTTTACAAAAACAAGTTGGAAATACTAGATTTTTGATATTGGGAATTGCCTCTTCACTCTATCTGATATTTTGAAAACTATGGTTGGCTTTTCTCTCTTCATTCTGGTAATGGAGCCAAGAGTCCTTGATAAAGCTTGAGCTTCACCTAGTAATGTAGATGATATCCAAACTACACAATGAGGGAAGCTTAGCCCAAGGCTGTTAAAAGCACCGTTCCAACCGAAATCTGTAAAGACTCAATATTGGTTGTTAATTCTCCTTATGTGTCACATTCTTAATGACTGTAACTTTTTTTCTACGCTGTCGTTTACTTGGTAGTGCATATCGCCGTTTTTACGTTGAATATCAAGCCTTCAGTCAATGACATTTATTCCGGGTGCTTAACGTACTGATAAATACAACTGGACAGTGGGATGGAATAGTTTTTTCTGCTTTGCATATACTCATAAGAAATAAACATGTGACTTGGATAAAAGATATTTGATGCGGTGACAGTAGATGATTAAATGGACATGACTGTTGCCGGCAAATTGCTGCGAGCAATCGTTTGTCAGATTATGATGTTCGATAAGCTCTTTTTTGAGCATAAGATGAAATTGATCAGCCTGGTTCTCCGCAGGAAAACTGATGTGCCATGCTAAAAGGTGTATTTATCGTGATACTCGATTTTATGAATTGATTATCGTTATAGGGATTTGCAGAAGGAATATACAGTTATGACAGGATTAATAAATAATAACAATGTTGTTAATCAACCGATTGATTTAATCAATGCCAATAATGGAGTCAACCTTAATCCAAATAATGTTCAAAACGATTATTTAATAATTCGTGAAAAATTTAACGATTTTGAAGTTTTTAATCTTGATGACGATATTTTCCTCGATACTAATGCAAACTTCACTCCTTCCCCGTCTCTTGCGAAGAAACTTTCGAATATTGAGACATTGATCGGAACTGCTGTTGATAGTGGTCGGAACGACGTGACTCTAGAACAGCTTTTTTCCTATGCAAGTTCTTTTTCTGAAACAAAAAAAGACAGTTCCGAGAAGACGATTTTTAATAATGCAGATGAAGCGCGAGAGATAGATGCATGTGTGACCCGCAATACAAATCTTCTTCTTGTGGCATACTGCTTCAAGTTAAGCAATCCAACCGATGCACAGACTGCACTGAAAAATGAATTCTCTGCGTTGATCGAAAAAATCATGTCAGGTAAATATCAACCTCAGGAGAAAGAGCAACTGCAGCAGAAACTGAAAAATCTTACCGATCGTCTTATATCTGATATTTCTGGTAGAGACGTCAATCAGATGTCGCAGCAGGAAAAACAGAAGGCAATCGCTTTTGTTGCTGAGTTAAAAGAGAAATTCACGCGTGTCGTTGATAACCAGTCCTCTATAAAGGAGCAACTTAAGTTTCTAAAAACTCTTACTGAAACCGAGCAGCTTGCCAATAAAATTCAACTGTCCTCTGCCAAGGACCTTATTGGAATGGGATATATTATCGCACGCGATAGTCAGGAGGTTTCCAAGGTTTTTGCCATACCTGAAGATGATCTAGAATCAACTCTCGGACAGGTAGAAACCGGAGAAAAGGATCTTTGCGAAGTAGTAGTTCAGAAACCGTATCTTAATGCTGGATTGAAGACATTCTCCAAAGCGACGAAGGAGAAAATTCTCGCTGAAATTCGGAACGTAAAAGACAGAAATAAATCTTCTATAGAAAAGTTTGTAAAAATAAACGATAAAGTCATGCATTATAAGGATACAGGAGGAGAAGCAAATAAAATCGCCATCGAAAATGACAAGAAAGAGTTGCTTATTGCCGAATCAGTGGAGAGAATCCGCCAAATTATGCAACTGGCAAACAGGAGTTCCTCCCAGCTTACCAAGGAAGATTCTGAAGCTCTTTTCTACCGTAGAGAAAATAGACCTGAAAGTTTAATTAAGAATGAACTGGAGCTTTTGAAATTATATTGCGGAAAGATTGAACCGAATGAGGTTGCTGTTACCGCACAGGCAAATATCGACAAGCTTATGCTTCCTGAAAATTTGGCAATGACCATGAATCTGATAAGGGAGACCGGCTTTTCAGTCAGCATCATTAAGATATATTGAAAAATGACAGCATAATCAATTTGATGATTGACGTAAAAAATGGCGCCAATCAGACAAATGAACAGCTTCGTGAAAAGATCTGCATGATATCCAATCAGCTTGCCGACGGTGATTTATATTCTGATAATACTTTGCTTTCGGCTATTGTAAGAAGTATTCCGCAGGATACACTCGGTCCCGATGCAAAAGTTATACTTGATCACCTACCGGTTACACTTAATCTTATAGCTGATTCCCTTGCATGCATTGACCACATAAAGAAGTCGTCAAATAATCAGCAGATTGAAAATGAGGCCATAAAGCCGGCATCTGTTGATTTCAATGATCTTAAGAAATCGTACCAGAGTGTTTGTCATCCCGATAAGCAGCTAAAAAAATTTCTCTCAAAGCAGAAGTTTGATGCTGATTTAAAAAATGTGGAAACAGTTCTTCTAAGAGCGGCATATCATCAGTACATAGTGGAGCACCCTGATGATCCGGACAACAAAAAATCTTTCAAGGAGCATACAGGATTTAAAAATGCAATTGGAATAATTGACCATGACGACAACCGGAAAGATACAGTAGGCATCGGAAGATACAAAAATTACGATCCGATGACCGTAAATATTAAAAATACCGACATGGGATTTTTCCTGAAGGGGTTCAATCTGATGATGCATTCCAGTGACTTTATTGATGGGTGCAAAAAACTTCCTTCTGTACATCTTGCTGAAAGATTTGGAGAATCTCTTTCTGTGAACATGGTTGAATATCTTAAAAATAATCCTGTGCTAAGGAACGAATTTATCAATCTTGGAACGCACCAGGAACGCATAAACTGGATGAATGAACATCAGAAAGATCTAACCGCTCAGTTCGTTCATGATAACACTCAGACACTTGAACAAATTAAAAGACACAATGAAGATGATCTGCGGGAAAATGCAGCCTTTCTCAAGGAGGTTAAAATTCAGGATCTGGTGAATTTTGCAAACCATAAAACTATGGCGGTCGGTGGAGATCCAAATTTACTTCAGCTTAAATCGGCGGATGAACTCCTTGTCAGTCTTTCCAAGGTCAAGGGCAGTGAAGATCTGGCTTATCTTGCTTCTGCAGTAAATTACATTACTACAACAGGTATTCAGTCGGCGCTGATGGGTCAGATATTCTGCAATCTTAAGGCCAATGATTTTCTTGATATAAATAACATTGCCAAAATAAAGAATGCCCTTACAAATGCATCCCCTGAAGAGAAGGGAACAATGCAGTACAAGTTTGCTGTGCTTTCCTATGCAAGACTGCTAAAGGCGGAATTCGACAATAGGAGAATTGCCAGTCACTCCGAACTTGATGGCATTAAGATAGAATCGGCAGATATTAAAAATGCTCTGCTCAGTCTTTTTCCGCAACCGAATCCTCAGCAGCCGGGTAATGAGCAGGCTCAGCAGCGTGAAGCAATTCTGAATCTGCGTCGCGATATTCAGAATTTCTGCAGGGCCCAGATCGGACTGGATACATATGGAAGAATGAGATTGCTGGAAAATCTGTCTCTTTCATCATCAATGTTCAATTCCAAAGATAATATTTTTGTCTCTTCGAATGATGAAGGAAAAATCAAAAAAAATGCCATTGAGAAACTGCTTTCATCTGCAGTTAAGGAGCTGAAGAGGGAAAATGCTCCAGCCAACAACATTTTTTTCAACTTGAAAACCAATTTCAACGAGCAACTGGCAGGGGACAAAACAGCAGATCTGGCAAATTCAATAATGCTGATGAGTCCGTTTATGGCAAAGGAATTCCGTTCAACGGATCTTGACTCTCTGGATGCGATTCGCAAAGGAATTGACGGAGTCTTCAATTCCTCACATGGCAGAAGACTTGATGCTGCTAAAAAAATTATGATGAGAAATTTCAGAAGTCAGTTTAATGCTCATAGTTATAAGATGTCCAATTTTTTAAATCAACTGAGCACCAAGCAGAAGTCTGATTCGAATGATGCTATCGATTTGCTCAATAGGAACAAACTATGTCAGATTCTTCTTGAAAAATCTATGCGAAGGGTTGCTTATGAAAACAAATTTAGCACATTGGCGGATATGGAGTACGCCTTTGCACATGACAGGGGATCTGCTAATAAATCCAAGACTGAACTTGTTAACGAGATCGTGAAAAATATGCAGAAGGAAATCAATGTGGATTCCTCGGTGCTTTCCAAGATGGTTATTGGATCTATAGGTTCTGATGTTTATTTCAAAAACAGAAACAGTTCATTTTTCAATAGTCTAGGAGGTAATATAAGGTACGCAGGAAGGGCTATCCGCGACAGTTCTTTTGCAGGTCACTTTATAAGTATAGGTTCAGCAATCAAAAACAAGTTTACTGTTTTCAGGGATCAGCGGGCAACTGCTAAAAATTTTGATCATATATCAACTAATGTTCTTCTTACTCTCAAACCGGGAGAATCGGTTGTTCATACAAAGGACAACAAGTTTCAGATAGGAGCCGGTGTAAATACTGTAAAATACAGAAAGAAGACTCTAAAGGCCAGTGCAACGTTCGACATAATGGCGAATTCAAAGTTTGCTGTCAAAAGGAATTCAGATAATACATATACCTTTAATATTAACTCAGGTCTAGCTGCCGGTCTGTCTGCAACCGGAGCCATAGGCGGCTCTGCAACATTAGACGGGCATTACGGTAGAACGGGAGGATGCAGCGTTACTTTTAAAAAGGAATCTGAAGCTATTGATTTTCTGAGCAAAGTTCTTGTGGCTTCTGTCAGACTGGAGGATTTTGAAAATGGTGCTGATATTAAGCGTATCAGTGAAAGCAATGTAAAAATCGGTGCCAATATAACCGCCAACGCATTTCAGTTGAAAGATATAATCAATGATGAAAGCACAGCAAAGCAGCCGGTGACAGTTAATGTTTCTGCAGGAGCAAGTGTTCAGAAGAACTGGTCTCATGAGATAAATTCCAACTCTCACAGGTTTTCTAAGCAGACTCAGGTCAATGCGGGTCTTAATTTCAAAGCATCATATTCCTTGTATGGACAGTTTATCGGGTTTGCTGATCCGTCAAAGCTTACCGGTGCCGAAAAAGATGAATATAATAAATATTCAGATTTTAATAAGAAAGTTGATAGTATTCTCAAATATGCCATGGATCACAAGGCCGTTGTTTCAAAGATTCTGACTTCTGAATTCGTGGATGAATATGCCGGTCATAAATTAAGCAATTCATACGAAAAAAATAAATGGAAGGGACTTCCTACCTATGACAAATATCAGCAGGATCCTAAGCGTGTTCTAGGCGAGTTGATAAGGGATCAGTTTATGAGTCACGTAGCAGCACCTGCATTGAAGGATTTGGATACATTTACGACCTTCATAGCAAGTAAAATTCCAGGTGTTAAGGAAATTGGTGAACTTAAGAAGAATATAAGCGAATTCTTTGACGGTTTAAAGGCAAAGCTTGACTTCTCTAATGTGAGATTTGATTCTGGAATTGATGTCAACGCTGATACAAGTAACCTTGTCAGCGTTCACGCAGGTGTAAACTACAGTACAGATACGAAAACTTCATTTGAAACAAATCTTCTGCAGAATCAGATTCTCAGCGCCGAAAAGGTTACTACGATTAAGCCTGAAAATAAAGGCAGTAAAGAAACAGTAATGACGAATAATATCAAATTCCTTTCTGCAAGTATGAAGCAACTGGGTTGCACCGATGACCAGATAAATAAGGCTGTTAAAAAACTTCATCAGCTGCAGGTGGAGAAAAAATCAACAATTACAGGATTCCAGATTGTTCGCTCTGCAAAGAAGGAAACTCTGGTTAATATTAAAAAATCCGTAAGTCAGACTAAAAATCTTACTGAGCAGTTTAAGAAAAAGGTTAATTCGCTCAGAGAAAAAGATTTTATTCCTGTAAAAATCGTATTTAACACGGTTGAAAGAAATGTTCATAATTCCTCGTTTGAACTTGGCGGATCCTATTTGGTCACTGCAAGCCTTTCATCAAAGGAGAGTATGAAAGTGAATAACTCGTATTCAGTGAGCCTGTAGCATTTGTTATCACAAGTTCGAAGTCTTTTCTGCTTATTCCGGCACTGTCTAAAACTTTTACGGCAGTGCTTGGTAATGTAGCATGGATCTAGAAAAAACATGAGATATGGATTATTGATTGCTAGATATCTGTTGCCGGGTTGTATAATGATACAATGAAGATGCGAATTCTGTTAACAGAAACGTCGTTTTCCCGTTTTTTATGATTTAGCAACTTAAGTTTTTGTGTTTAGCTGATGTACAGTCTGGTATACATATTAGGGTTTATTCTTGCCGCTACGGTGCATACCGAAAAATTCTCATATTATGAAAGATCCTTTTCGTATGCCCTGTATGTTTCCACTTATGCTGCAATTGGAGCTATTGCGGGTGGAAGACTTGGGTATGTTCTGTGTTATGAACCGGTCTATTATTTCAATCACCTGTCGGAAATTGTTCAGCTGTATCGCGGTGGAATGTCGTTCTACGGTGGACTCTTCGGTCTTGTTCTTGCTGTTTACTTTGTTGACAGAGAGGGATTCTGGCATAATCTTGATCATATAGCCATTCTTGCATGTATTGTTCTTCCGTTTGGAAGGTTGGCAAACTTCTGGAACGGTGAACTTTGGGGAACTCCCACCGATGTGTCATGGGGGATGATCTTCGCCGGTGCTGATAACCAGATAAGACATCCCGTTCAGCTTTATGAGGCAGTTCTTGAAGGCCCGCTTCTTTACCTTGCTGTTTCAGCTATCCGTTTTTATCTTGGAAGAACAGAACGATTTTCAGATCTTACAGGTCTGACGGCGACGCTCTTTGCGTATTTTTACGGTATTTTTCGCTTTAGCGCGGAGTTTTTCAGAGAGCCGGATCGGGTAGTGGGGTATGTGTTTATTAACTTCACGCTCGGACACCTTCTTTCTGCTATATTAAGTGTTGTAGCAGCAGTTGTCTTCTGTCAGAGATTTTTGTCCCAGAATTCTAATCTGACTTTAGCAGCATAAATATCTGCCTTAACATATTGTTCATTGTATCTATGTTGCCTACGCTGTGTTCAAGGAACGGGTGATAGTAGAAGATAATCAGCAATGCACAGACACCGCTCTTGATAGGCATTGACAGGATAAATACGTTCAGCTGGGGGGCAAATCTGTTGATCAAACCAAGCGAAACATCACATATCAAGGCAATGATAATAAATGGGGAAGCAATAAGCACTGTCTGCTTCATCATCCATGCAAGATTGCTGATGGAAAATAATGCAAACTGTCTGCTGGTAAGCTTAGGTATAAGTTCATCAGGTTGCCAGTAGGTAAATGATGAATAGAACAGCTCCAGGAATCTGATAAAACTGCCTGAGGCAAAAAACAACGTCGTAACTGAAAGAAAGAGAATGATTCCAA
This sequence comes from Succinivibrionaceae bacterium, assembly GCA_016284235.1. Taxonomy (GTDB): domain Bacteria; phylum Pseudomonadota; class Gammaproteobacteria; order Enterobacterales; family Succinivibrionaceae; genus UBA2804. The sequence continues at coordinate 6,408 of JAEEOK010000008.1, read as the reverse complement.
GCGGCGATGCTTCAGCACTGGCAAGCGGATCTGCAGTCTGAGCCATGGATGCACCTCTTTGATTGTCAACTATGGTTCCACCTGAAAGAGCTATATAGAAGAACAGAGCGACCAGCCATCCCAGCATAATCCCCAGAATCACCTCTTTGCCTATTATAATCAAAAGGGTTACGATTTCACCGACTGTGTTTATATGGATTGTTTCGGTTATTGATACCATATATGGATGCATTGGCAGGTATAGGGCCACTGCAATGGAACTTTTGACTGACATAGTGACGGCAGGTCCGAAAATCGGAGCTATGCTGATGAATGCAATTATGCGTATCATTCCGAGTAGTACAGCCGAAATATGCAGTTTTATAGTTTCATCGGCCGTTATCAGTGCAGTCAGCTGATCTATCATAGCGTATAGAAGTAGTCGAAAATAGCTTGCCCGTAGTGAGCAATTTCTCCGCTGAACCATTCGGCTGTCAGAAACAGTGTTATGCATACTGCAATCAGTTTGACACCGAAGGTTAGAGTCTGCTCCTGCAACTGTGTGATAGCTTGAAATAATGCCAGTGAAACACCGATAACTGATGCAACTGCAATTGGAGGAATTGACAGCATGAGTATTAGGTAGAAGCCGTGCATTACAAGATCGGTAATTGCAGGATTCATGATTTATCTCCATCCTTTGTTTTTCTCTGGTAGCAGAGTATTGTCATGTCATCGGACTGGGCCGCATCTTTTCTGAAGTCTGTAACGTTGTCCAAAAGAGCATAAACCAATGAGTTTGCAGAATTAAATTTTCTGTCGTCTATTGTTGAGTATATTCGATCAGATTCGAAGAATTTCCCATTCTCATCCTGAGCTTCGCTTATACCGTCTGTGTATATCATTATGTAATCATCAGGTTCAAGTTTTCCATGAGATTGAGAGTAGGTGGCTTCGCTCATTATGCCAAGAGCCGGACCAGAGGTTTCAGACAGTTCCTCATATGAGTCACGGTGAATGATCAGTGGTTTGCAGTGACCTGCATTGACATAGGTAAATTCACCGGTTTGTGTGTTTATGATCATTACGAAGATTGTAACAAACATAAGGTTCGGATTTCTTTCACTAAGACAACTGTTAAGTATCTCCATTGACTTGCTGATATCATTTTGGGTTTTGAATATCTGCCTCATAAGTGTAACGCAGATACTCATGAACATGGCAGCAGGAACACCTTTATCTGATACATCGCCAACTGATACAATCAGGTGATTTTCATCCAGTTTGAACACATCGTAGAAATCACCTCCCACTTCTTTTGCCGGATGAATAAAGGCTGCTATCTGATAATAATTTGACTTAGGAATATTGTCTCTGTTCGGCAGCATTCCCATCTGGATGTCAAAGGCAACACCGAGTTCTCCCTTTATTTTGTTTTGCTTGGCTGTTGATTCTACCAACTTGTTGATATTGGATTTTAGACTGTTGCTCATATTTGCTATGGCATCACTCAGGTTTCCTACCTCGTCGTTGGATGAATGCGGACGAAAATTGATATTGTTAAGAATGTTTTCATCGGAAAGATCGGCATCTGCTATTTCACGCGCCGTTTTGGCGATACTGTTGAGTGATTTTGTAATTCTTGTGACGTAACTGATGGATATTAGGATCATGAGAAAGAGCACTGTAGCACCGATGGTGGCCATGCCGATCAGAATTTTATCACCGTATGCCTCAAGATCTTTCATTGACTGTAAAGTCATGACATAAATCTTCAGAGGTTTAAAGTAGCTGTAGCAGATAAAATCAGATTTGTAGGTTGAACATACCTTCTGGTTGCTGGAATTACTCTCCGGTGATTCTGCATTATTAGCCTCAGCCATTTCTGAAAAAATCTGTTTCAGGGAATCTGGTTTGTACTTAAAAGGATTGCTGGGGGTAATGTTGAAGTTGTTGGTCAGTATCACATCAAAATTTTCATCAAGAAGGTACAGAGGAGTAACCTTTTCGATAGGCAGACTGTCATACAACTCCTTTACGAACATATGCATTTCCTGATAGATTTGATCATAGGATGATACAAGATGATCTATATTTTTCAGAATTGCAAAGTTGAAGTTGTTTTTCTGATAGTTCGGGGAAAATATGTAGGTAAGATAAGAGTGGTTGTTTATTTTTGCTATATCGAATGTTCCGGTGTACGGAATTTCACCCAGTATTAGATCCTCCAGATTCTCTTTATTTAATGTTTTGGCTTTCAGTAATTCCAAAGACTCTTTTGAGCCTATAAATTTGTTCTGATAAAGGGTTATAAGATAAAAATTATCCTTGGAATATGCTTCCTGATTGAGTTTCAGAAAGTGGTACAGTTCTGCTTCAGATGAATTATGGGATATTTGATACTGCTGGAAGAAACTGAAAATTGTGGCGGTTTCTTTAAGTGATTTCTTAATATTAAAAATATCAATAATCTGCTGATTTACTGAATTGTTGTATTGCCCTTCGATAGCATTATAGATAACGTTCACCATGTTTTCGGTGTTGTTCTTCTGATCAGTTATAAAAGTTGTTCTTGACAGATATACAACATAGGAAAACAGGGGAACAATTGTTATGACAGCGATCAGTATGGAGAAAAGAATAATTTTAGTTCGCAGCTTCACTCTTCATTCCTATTGCAGGTTTTATAATCAGTAATTACGGATCCTTATTGCATTAATAATCTAATTATTCACTCATTGCAGGAGAAAGGAAAATCTGCAGCTTGTTTTTATTTTCAATTCGTATATAAGCATAGTGGGTAGCCATCTGCTGGACAAGGCACAGTCCGACTCCGCCTATCTTCCTTGTTTCTACACTTGATTCGAACTGATCGTTAATGTTGGCAAAAGGATTGTACTCAGTTCCTGAATCAGTTATTTCAATTAAAAATACGTCATTATTATCTAAACTTGCCATGCCGCAAGAAAATGTGGCATCGCCACCCTGGTCGTTGTATGCATATTTGCATATGTTTGTGAGTATCTCTTCAGTTATCAATTCTGCTTTGAACTGGAGATCCCTGTACTTTTCCGGTAACTCTCTACTGATCGTTTCACGAAGAGGACGAAGCTGTTCAATTGATGCCGGAATTCTTATTGTTATCATGTGCACTCCACCCAATAAATGCTATTTAAAACCTGTTTGATTAAACCTGACTCAATTTTTATTTTGAAATAGAGAAAGATTTAATATAAAACGAGTGAAATCAAGAACTGCAAAACAAGAAGATCATTAACTAACAGTATAACGATGTTTATATTATGCCTCTTAAATGCAGATCACCCAGTTCGCTCTATTTGACAATTGCAGCTTCCGCACCGTCAAGTGTGTCAGTAATTGTAAGCAGAGCAGTAAATCCCGATATTTTAAATACCTCTAATACAGCAGGCTGTATCTGGCACAGGATCAGTTTTTTCTGTTTGGATGCACAGTATTTTGCAACCTTCAATACGGATCTCAGACCTGCACTTGACATATATTCAACATTTTTCATGTTTATAATCATAGATACGGGTTCTGGTAATTCGTTGCTTATTTCGACAAACTTTGCATCAAAGTCAGGTGACGACGTTGCATCAACTCTTCCTGAAACTTCAAATATTAAGTAGTTTTCCTTGCTAACAGTTACTATTTCCATTTCTTTCATTACATTACATTCCTTTTATATATAACACTGTTACGGATTCACGTATAGTTGTAGCTTAACATTAATCCTTGAGATATTTTAAGCCATCCGTCGAGTGACACAAACAGCATAAGTTTAAACGGCAGTGAAATAGTCATGGGCGAGACCATCATCATACCCATGGCCAGAAGTATATTAGAAATTATCAGATCAATAACGATAAACGGTAGGTACAGAAGAAATCCGATCTGGAACGACTTTGTCAGTTCGGAGATGACAAATGCGGGGACAACAAAAATGAAACTGTCTTCCTTTATTTCTTCCTTTATTTCATTAGGCCAGATTCTTTTTGCAACGGCTGTAAATGAGTTTGTTATTTTTTTGTCAGTGTTGTTTACCAAAAAATTTTTCAGAGGATCAGAAACGTTTGCAATAACATTGACAAGCTGGTTGGGAGTAATTTTGGCATTTAGATTTTCATTCTCGAGCAACTTGTAGGTTTGGTGACCTACCGGAGCCATAATAAAAACAGACAGAATAATCGAAAGACCCGCAAGTACCATTCCAGGTGGTACCTGTTGTACACCCAGTGCATTTCTGACCAGGTATGTAACTACAATCACCTTTATGTAGGATGTTGCAAGTGTAAGAGCAAATGGCAAAAGTCCCATGAGAAGCATGATTACGATCATGTTGATGGGACTGTCCATAAAACTTTCTTCTATCATGTTTTTAAACCGTGCCGGAGTCTGTTATAAGGTTTCTATCTGTTATCCTGTCTAAAGAGCGTTTATATCGCCCGTTCTTTGTCTCTGGAATTCAAATTATTTGTTGTTGATCCTGTTAATCTGAACCGCATACTGATCATTTACCTGTATCAGGTGTCCGTATCCTATTATCTGACCGTTAACTTTAAGTTGTATGTTAGATAAATCAGGATCCTCCAGATTTACGGATGAACCGGGAGCGAGTTGTTTTAATTCTTCAACGGTCATATCCTTGCTTCCAAGGGAAAACTCCACGTTAAGTGTAAGTTTATCCAAATTTACTTCTTCATTGCTGTTCATTATTTCTGATCCTTCAAATGACTCGTGAGAAATTATCGCTTCATTATTTTCTCCGGTATCAAGTATATAAGTTATCCTGTCTGATTTTAGGAGTATCTTTTTTTCAATATAGAAGTTTTTCTCCAGAAAAACAGCATCTCCTGTTTCCAGTGAATTAAGTTCTTCATAAGAAAAGGACTGAGAACCTATAATTTTTTCAAAATGCACGGAAAGCAACGAATCTGGAATGTATTCCTGCTTGTTCAGTGCGGCCAGTCTGTCCAGAAAGTTGTTTACTGAGGATTCGTTTTTAAAATAAAGTCTTAGAGGAATATTTATTTGCTTATTTTCGGAATGAAAGGAAAAATCGATATATTCACTAAACTTTGACGACGCAGACAGCGGTTCGTACGATGTGACATCAATTTTTGTGTAAAGCAGGTTTGATACATATTCAATTTTATCGCTCAGTGTTTTTTCAAGAGTTGCAGCAATCAGTTCCATAGGAAGAGCGGAGATTACCGTCTGATCCTTGATGAAACCTGCTGTAAAAGCTGTGTCCAGCGGTGCCAAGGCATATTCACAGAGATCAGCCGTGATGACAATCAGAGGCGTATTGCTTTGTGAAAATTCTATAGAATTTTCTCCGGTCTGGACGGTAATTTCGTTTTCTTTACAAACCGCGAGTATAGCATTAACTATACGGGTCTTTTGGGCACTTAGTTTTATCACAATGTATGTCTGCAAACTGTCTGTTCAGAATCATGATTGAATCGTATCTGTCTTGGTATTTTAGCAACAAAAAAAAGAACCGTGAAGATAAAGAGATTTGATTCTTGATATGTGTAGTCTTTTCTCACGATTTTATCCAATGCAGGCGGTTAGGCCTGCACCTCATCCACCGGAGGATTTACTACAATTGTTAATACTCCTTTTTCCAGTTTTTGAAGTGATGATTCAAGTTTTTCCTTTGATTCATTAAGTTTTCTATATTGCTCCTGACTGCCGGAATTGATAACAACGGCAAGTGTGCCGTCATTGCTTCTGGTCAAGACTATTTCAGTTCTTGCAAAAGCACTGTCGCTGCTCATTTGCAGCATGACCTTGGTTCCGGCTGTATTGTTAGGATCTGAAACAAGGATTTTATCCACCAATGTATCTATCATCTGCTGAATTTCAGTCTTGCTGCCCTGAATTTCAGGAGCTGTATTTAAAGCGGCAGGGGAAATCTCCTGCGGAGTATTCGGTTGAGCACTCATAAGGGAAGAAAAAATCGATGACAGATCCGATACTGCCGGCTTTTCTGTTTTAGCTGTCTGACTTCTTAAAAAAGTTTCTAAATCAGACTGATCTCCAACTTTTATTGATGAATTAATGTCATTTCGCATACTGGCAGTCTCCTTTAAACTTTCCGGATTTATGCCTGTTTGATTAAATTCCTGTCCTGCTGAATTTAACATCCCCTGATTTTGTTGTGTAGAACTGAGTGGTGGGTCTGATTTCAGTCCTGTATTTGATGTGTTAAATCTGTCAGGCGTATTCATGATTTGAGTTGAATTTGAAGCAAATTCTGACAGTTTGGACTGATCAGTATTAATGAACTGTCCGGACTGATTCAAAGGTTTGTCAAAGCCGACAGATGGATCGGAATTGAGGAACTGTCCGGACTGATTCAAAGGTTTGTCAAAGCCGACAGATGGATCGGAATTGAGGAAC
>JAEEOK010000112.1 GCA_016284235.1 Succinivibrionaceae bacterium | reverse complement strand
GAGTCTGAGATTGCACGTCTGCAGATTGCTTTCGAGAATCTGCACTCAGCAAACACTCTGTAATATTCTGATTTAATAATTAATAACAGAAAGGCATGATCTTCGTGATTGTGCCTTTTTCCTTTTGGCTATTATGTCTGACAGTTTTCCGAAATTGTTCTGGAATTTCCGAAGGATCTGTTGTAGTGGCGGTTTAATATCGTGAATCGTGTTTTGGAAGGATCTGTGCATGTTTCCAGTTATTTGAAGCAGGAATAATTGAAAACAAATTCTGAAAATTTAATTCTGCAGGAGTGAAAGAGCTGTCTGAGGTTTCATATTTGCCTGGGTCAGAATGCTTGTTGCACTTTGCTGAAGAATATTAAGCATAGTCTGCTTTGCAACTTCGCTTGCATAATCGCAGTCTCTGATCCTGCTTCTTGCGTCGCTTACATTTTCGATGACATTCTCCTGGTTGCTGATGGCAGATTCCAGTCTGTTTTCTGCAGCACCATATTCAGCTCTTTTCGCATCAACAACTTGGAGAAAGGTATCTACATATTCCATTACTTTTTCGGAGGCATCCACAGTAGATATATCTAGAGCTAGCTGATTGTTTTTGTATGTAAAGCCAGTGGTGTGAGCGGCAGTAGCCTCGCTGTCCTCAACAATGCGGTTGTAACTCTGGTTAGGATTAGGTAAACCGGCCAGATAAAGACCTTCCAGACTCAGAGCCAACTGGGTTGTCACATTGCTTCCATAAGCGGAGTAATCGCATTGGAAATCACCATTTTCATCGTAGTGGATAAGGTTTCCTGTGTATTTGAGTGCCAGATCTATGCCACACAGATTACCTGCATATGCTCCAACCTGCAGTTCGACATGCTGACTTTCATGATATTTGTCGATTACACCCTGAACGGCATGATCAGCACCACTTGGGAAGATCATTGTGGCTTTCAGAGTTTTGTATGTATCTGACGGATTTTCATCGTCAAATTTAAAATCATGTTCACCGATGAGTATCTTCTTGCCACCAAAGGATGTTTCGTAGGCGATACGGTTGATTTCCTCTGACAGAGTTTGCACTTCCTCCTGCATTGCTGTTCTTTCATCTTCGCTGTAAGTGCCGTTGGCTGACTGAACGGCCAGAACTCTGATCCTGTGCAGGTTATCGCTGATGCTGCCGATGGCACCTTCACCTATCTGCAACATTGAAATTCCATCCATACAGTTGCGGTTTGCCTGGGTAAGTCCGTTAATCTGGGCAGTCATTCGGTCGCTGATCTGCAGACCTGCAGCATCATCACGGGCAGAATTGATTCTAAATCCTGAGGAAAGTTTCTGATAAGAACTGTCGAGCTGTCGCGTTGAACGAGCCAGATTTCTTTGACTGGTAATTGAACTTACATTTGTGTTTACTAAAATAGGCATAGCAATTCCTGTATTGAGTAGTACAAGAATGCTTACGCATCATTTATGCCGTTATTGAATTGAAATGTTTACGGTAAACAGGGGATTAAGATGGATTGTTTATTCCTGATCCTTGCTTATCACAGTTCAGACAGGAGAAATTGGCAGATATTACATGAGACAGGATGTCTGCATTACTTTGAATAAAAGCCGTTCTTTGAGTTGAACGGCATTCCGTGCGATTAAGATCGTTGAAAATAGAATTTTCGCTGATATCAGCCCTGGTACAGGGCGGAATAAGAACACTTCAGTCGTAAATCGTCTGCGATCATGTTTGAAATTTTACAGCTGAGAGCAAATCATTCATCTACAAATAATTCAGTGGCTTTTTCCCGAGTCATGTCAGCCTGGCATTTATACATCACTGTAAGTTCCTTTTTTGAGCCCTTCATTGTTACTGCACCGCATTTTTCGTCCTTTTCCTTTATCCATTTTCTCTGGGCAGGGAGGAGTTTATCTTTCTGCGCCTTGGTCAGCGCCTTCCATTTCATATTCAGATCCCCGTCAGCTTCAAGAAAATCAAGTTTTGCGCTGAGGTACATAGTATGCTCGTATTCCTCGTCTGTTTCGTAATCATAGATGCTTTCGTCGATCATTTCAAAGCACCCTGAATTGAATAGCTCAGCTGCCTCCGGTACAACCTTGGCCGCAACAGCTATTTTTTTCGGACTGTTCTGGCTGAACGTAAAAATAGCATGAGGTGCCTTTATTTCTTCATCCATTGGATCAATAAACGGACAACTGATTGATCCGTTGTCATTCTTCTGGCACTTTACGAATGTATCATTATATTCGTACTTGCCGTCTCTCTCAACAATTTTGCCGGTAGCCAGCTCGCAGTTTCTGATAATGAATACTCTTCCTGCAACTGAATATTCTCCGGTGTTCTCATCTTTGATAATCTGCAGATCCGCAAGAACGGGACCGCCTTCAATCAGTTCCTTCTCTTCCGGTGTGAATTTACGGCCTTCAAAACTCTGACAGTAGGCTGCGCCGTTGCCGTAACATGTAAAGGAGCCTCTGTTATGAAACATTTTGGCATTCTCTGAAGATGTCGGAGCATATCTTCCTGGTTGGATTTCATCAGCAGCCGCAGCAGATATATTGAATGCACATATTGATGCTGTGACAGCAGTCGTTAAAACAGCCTTGGTTATATTTTTCATTTTGAGTGTTTCCTTTGGTTATAATTTCAGACTGGCAGTTGATTTTAGAGTTACGACCGGTGTAACTTCTCGAAAATTCTGTCATACGGCTAGATCATAACAGATTTTTACAGATAAATAGCAGAGAAATACGCGATATCTGAAGGCTGATTGGAGCCGGTCAGAATTATGATGAAATTGACTTCATTCTGGGCAGTTACGGGTATTGTTTCCGGGAAAGGAGCAGATCTGATTCTGAAGTATGTTAAAAAGCCGGCTGAAGAGCCGGCTTGTTGGATTCTGTGGTGTTAAAAGCGTCAGTTACTTGCCCTGCTTTATTCGTGTCCACAATTTTGTTACAAGTTTGTTGATTTCCGTCGGCAGAACCTTGTTTACAAACATTTTGTTTGCCATTTTATCGGCTGGTATATAGACGTTAGGATCGTCTCTGACCTCAGGTGCAACAAGAGGTATGGCCGGCACAACAGCCACGGCATTGTGGGTGAATGTTGAAAGCTTTGACATGACATCCGGACGCATCATATAGTCAAGAAACAGATGAGCGTTTTTAGGATGCTTTGCGTCTGAAGGAATGGCAAGCATGTCGTAGTATATCAGACCGCCCTCATCCGGTACCACGTACTTGACGTTTATTCCGTTATTAGCTTCTTTTGCACGATCTGCACCCTGGAGAATATCTCCGCTCCATCCGATTGCAATGCAGATTTCACCGGTAGCCAGATCTGTTATAAACTGTGATGAATGGAAATAGCGTATGAACGGACGCATCTCCATAAGCTTGGCGGCGGCTTTCTTATAATCATTTGGATTGGTGCTGTTTTCCGGAAGACCCAGGTAGTGCAGAGCTGTACCGATTATTTCAGTAGGAGCGTTGAGCACGGCGACACCGCATTGCTGCAGTTTGCTGATATTTTCCTTTTTGAAGAGAATATCCCAGGAATTAACCTTGAAATCAGGACCGAGAGCCTCTGCAATCTTGTCAGGATTGTAACCTATGCCTGTGGTTCCAACCAGGTACGGGATTGCATAACTGTTGTCAGGATCAAGTTCTGACAAAAGTTTCATTTGAACGGGATCAAGGTTGCCGTAGTTTTTGAACAGACTTTTGTCTAGTTTTCTGAATATGTTTGCTTTTATCTGACGAGCAAGAAAATCAGATCCCGGACCTACAACATCATATCCGGAATTACCTGCAAGCAGTTTTGCTTCGAGCAGTTCATTAGAATCATATACATCGTATACAACTTTAATTCCGGTTTCCTTTTCAAAGTTTTCTATGGTGTCGTCTGCCACATACTCGCTCCAGTTGTATACATACAGGATTTTTTCCTCTTCCTGCTGATTATCCTCGGCAAAAGCGGTACCGCATGCCATGACACAAGACAAAACCATAGAAAAGACAGTATGCTTTTTGAACATTATTTTCTTCCCTAAAAATAACCAAACTTGATAAACGTTACAAATACCTGATGCAAATTCGTTTTTTTTATTTGCCTGTGCATTATAACCTATGATGTTGTTAAAACACACATTTTTGACTTACTTCAGACGTGCCGCATCAGTATTCCGTATTAATTCTGCTATGACATCTGGCTTTTCAGCGGTGCTGTCTCGCTTTTTGTTTCGGTTATTGCCGGTTTTGTCTTTTGCGTATCATTGTTTTTTTCAGTGGAATCTATTTTAATCTCCTGTCCTGTTCTGGTGTTTTTAATGTACAGATCAACCTGATTGAATGCGATTTCAATGTTGAGACGGTTGAATTCATTGTATATTTCTGTATTTATGGAATCGATTGTCGGATAGAAATCCTTGATTTTTTCAATAAATACCATCAGCTGGAAGTTGAGATTGCTTTCTCCGAACCCTATAAAGACAACATAGTATGGAGGAGTTCTCATTACAAAGCGGTTGCGTTCGGCTATTTTCATCAGAACCTCATGGACCTGATGTACATTTGAGCCGTATCCTACACCCACGTTGATGATCATTCTTGTCAGACACTCCTCGTTTAGAGACCAGTTGGTAAGCTGGGAGGTGATGAATGTTTTATTAGGCACTATAAGATCGCGTTTGTCAAAGTCAGTAATTGTTGTGGCTCTTATACGGATTTTGGTTACAGTGCCGGTTGTGCCGTTGATTGTTACAACATCTCCGAGTCTGATTGGACGTTCAAAAAGAATGATGATGCCGGAAACAAAATTACCGAATATCTCCTGAAGACCAAAACCGAGACCTACGGAAAGAGCAGCCACAAGCCACTGGAGATTGTCCCATGAAACTCCGAGCTTTGTCAGCGAGAAAGACAGTCCTATGGCGATTATCACATATGTCATAAGAGTCTTTACGGAATAACTTATCCTCCGTGTACTGTTGAAGCGGTTGAGAATGGTGATTTCAAGAAGACCGGGCAGGTTTTTGACGATAACCAGCATCATGAAGATTGAATACAGAGATATAAGTGTATCACCGAGGGATATTTTATTGGTTATGATACCGTTTCCCGCCGGATCGGACGCGGATACTGTCCACAGTGTGATGTTGTGCAGATAGGACAGAACTGTTATAAAATCAGCCCACAGAAAATAAAGTATGACCGCCATTATGGTGATCATGGAAAGTCTTGTGATGCTCTGAGCCTGGTTGGATATATCGGTTACAGGCATGATTTCATCCATGTCCATCATTTCCGGATTGGATCCTGATGTGTTTCTTGATTTATCGGTGCTCTGCTGCATCATTTCCTTGCGCTTCTGTTCTCTTTCTTCAAGTTTTCGCTGGAATGCCATTCTGCGGCTGGTTATGGAAAGAGACCGGAGGATGATGTAGTAGATGATCAGGTAGCCTATAATTACGAAGTATGTGTCAATAAAGCGCTCCGCAACCTTGACCACTGAATAGTAGTAGCCGAAATACAGAAAGATTATAAGACCGACCGGAATGCACGTTGCTCCAAGAAGAGAAACTCTGAGAATGATGGACGCTGATTCACTCCTGAAGCTCCTGATGGTGTACCGGACCATGATAAGACTGATAAGGAGCAGCAGAACGAAGAATACAACCTCTCCGATGACATCGGTTGCGAATGTGTGAGGATACAGAGTCTTGCAGGTGCAAGAAACAGAGAGCGTGGCCAGCAGAAGCAGAAATACTATGTGGTAGCTTCTGTTCCGGCGGGACATTTCTATTCGAAAATGCGGTTTAAGAATATCGTATTCCGACATAGTGTGCCAGGATATGCTGATCAGCAGAATAATGAAAGATATCCTGAGGTTGTCCGCTCTTAAAATTTCTCCTATGTCATAGGTTCCTATTCTTATGGTGAGGAAACTGACGATCAATCCGATTATTAAAGACCAGCAGGCCCAGTTTGAACATCTTAGAAATGTAAGTAATACCGCAACCGGAGTATTGGAATGCCGGTCCTTGCGGTAGGATCCTACGTTTATGTTGTGAGTTTTTATTCTGCTGTCGATCTTTTTACCGTGGAATGTTATGACAAAACTTATGGCCAGAATAATCAGAATTTTCGGAAGTTCCTCAAGAAGTCTGATCCAGAATCCCTTTCCGCTTACGTAGGTTTCGGTACCGGTGATTTCCTTTTTGACCATGGTAGGAAAAGTTTTAAACCAGTTAAGATTTATTTTCTGGTTTGACTGAAGCCAGAATATCTTTTTGTTAATTGTGTCGTTGATATTCTGTTTGCTTCTCTGATACATGGAATTGTTCATCTGGATATTTACAAGAATATTCACCTTCTGATACAGTTTTTCCTTGTATTTCTCTATAAGCATCTGCTGTCGTTTGATTAGATTTCTGACAGCATCCTCCTGAGACTGGTTCAGATTCTCGTCATATTTTTTCTGCAGACGTTTTATGTAGGAGTCCTCGTCCTTCACTTGCAGTTCCTTTGTGTTGAGATCGTACTGTTCAAGCCGCACATTGCCGAGAAGCTCATCTGCATTGTACGGAGGATTGTACTCGGGAATGCTTTTCTGGCTTATGGCCATCATCTGTGACAGAAACAGGGAACTGGAAAATGTATCAATCAGGTTGTTGACCTCATTTTCAATGCGGTTGGTTCGCTCAAGGGTTTTGCGCAGTTTGATGCTTTCCTTGCGGTAGTCTGTAATTTCCTGAATGGTTTTCTGGATTTCGGCGAGATATTCGCTGTTTTCAGCAACAAGCTGTGCGGATGATTTTGATTTTGATTCAGCATTTATCACAATGTCTGAAATCAGATTCTGAAGCTCCTTTCCCTCGTTCAAACTGTCGTTGACCCGCAGCACCTCCAGCTGATGACCGTACATTTCCATCATTTCTCCGAAATGGGTGTATTCAAACTGGTAGTAGTCTATACGTGTGTTGACAAGTTCCTGAAGAGCATTGTGCGCCGAGTTGAGGTACTGCAGATACTGCAGGTAGAATTCGCAGTAGCTTATTTCAGCCTGCAGTGCTATTTCTTCAAGCGGTCTCAGTCCCCCGTTTGCAATTCTGGATTTGTTATTGTGAATTGTATCCTGGTACGGCTGATCATTTTTTTGAGTATATTCGGAAATTGCGTTGATTGAAGCCAGTTTTTTCTTTTCCTCTTCAAGCAGCTTGATCATCTCATTTCTGGATTGTTCCGCTGAATGAAATGCAGATGAAAGCTCGCTGTTGCTCATTGCTTCAAGATTAGGTTTTTTAGCCTTTTTATACTCCTTCTCCTGCTTTTCCCTTTTTTTCTTTAAATCCTTTATTGTTTCCGGCGATTTGGTTACCGCATTATGAACCTCGTCAAACATTTCCTTGGTCTGCCTGTACTGGTTCATGGTTTTTATGATGCTGGTCAGATCGTCTCTTGTACGTGTTTCTGCTTCAGTCAGCGTTTTGCGGGCATTCAGCTCATCCAGCTGAGCCTTGTATTCGTCCACATTGAGTGAGTCAAGGTTTACAAGTCCTGCAAAAGAGCACGGAGCCAGTATTAAAAGGAGAACTGTCAGCAGGGTTCGAAGATAAGCGGGTAGTAGTTTCATATTCAGTAATTTTTCAGTTTTGTAAACTGTAGGATCATATCAGTTTTGAAGTCTGTTTTTAAGTGTCAAATTTCCTGCATTATTCATGATTCTGTTTTTTTTATTAGAAACGGTGCTTGTTTTTTAAATGATTTTTAAAACTGGCATGATTTATGATAGCTGTATCCTGCAGGGTGTCTGCATTGTGCGCCAGAACGCATACAGCTTATCAGGAGACAGTATATGAATACGGCAGAGGTTCAGAATTTTGACGGAATGTACAGCGAAATTTTTGATTCCAATCCGTCGGCAGTGGTTATTATCGGTCATGACGGCCGCGTTATAAGGATTAATCCCGCGGGAGAAACTCTTCTGGGGGCGGATCTGGTGGGAGCCAGATGGATTGATGTGATCCGCACACGGTTCTGTATAAAGGCAGATGACGGACATGAAATCTCTCTTGTAAGCGGTCAGCGTGTCAAGGTTACAACAACACCTCTTGCCTCGGTAAGGGGGCAGATGGTGCAGCTGACGGATCTGACGGAAACAAGAGCTCTTCAGGATAAGATGAGAAAAATGGAGAAACTGTCTGATCTCGGACGTATGGCTGCAACTCTTGCTCATCAGCTGAGAACGCCTCTTTCGGCTGCGATGCTTTATGCGGCCAATCTGGCCAACAGCTCAATAGGTTCTGAATGCAGAAGAACATTTCAGACCAAACTGATGGACAGACTTCAGGATCTTGAGGATCAGATTTCTGATGTTCTTCTGTTTGCAAGATCCGGCGACAATATTGCTGAAGAGGTGGAAATAACTGATCTCATCAAGGGACTGTCGGTTGATGCCGAGGTTGCCTTTGACAATGCCGGAGCAGAACTTACGGTGGAGATGGATGAACCTCCTCTGCTTATGATAGCAAATCCTTCCGCCATCAAGGGTGCACTCCTTAATTTATTTAACAATGCACTTCAGGCCAATGCAACTCACGTTCATCTTCAGGCTGCACGCAGGGGAGGGATCCTTGAAATCAGAGTTATTGATAACGGTGACGGAATAGACAAGGATAAGCAGTCTTCCATCTTTGAACCGTTTTTTACAACTAAATCCAGCGGAACTGGTCTGGGTCTTGCAGTGGTAAAAGCTGTAGTGACAGCACATCACGGAAGCGTCAAAGTTGCGTCGGTCAAAGGTGAGGGTACATGCTTCATCATGGAGTTCCCGCTGCAGCAGAGTGCTGCTGAAAGAGTACACAGAGTAGTGTAGGAATGCAGAGGTAGGAAATGAGCAGAGCAAGAATTCTTATAGTGGATGATGACAGAAGTCTCAGGGAGGCTATTGTCGACACTCTGAACCTGGCAGGGTATGACTGTCTGGAGGCTGACAACGGTATCAAGGCACTTACAGTGCTTGCAGCTGAAAAGATTGACATGGTGGTTTCCGATATTCAGATGGCCGGTATGGACGGACATACACTCCTTAACAGTGTTTCATCTCAGTTTCCGGGGCTTCCTGTTCTTCTGATGACGGCATATGCAAATATTGACGGCGCAGTCCGGGCAATGCGCGACGGTGCGGTTGATTATCTGTCCAAGCCCTTTGCCCCGGAGGTTCTGCTTAACCAGGTCAGTCGTTATGTGCCTGCATCGAAGGTTGAGAAAAAGGATTTGATCTGCGGTGATGAATCAACCCGTAAACTTCTGGCTCTTGCCATGAAGGTTGCAAGGACGGACGCTTCTGTAATGATTACGGGTCCAAGCGGTACAGGAAAGGAAGTCCTTTCAAGATATATTCATGACAATTCGCCGCGCAGGGAGCAGCCCTTTGTCGCAATAAACTGTGCTGCTATCCCTGAAAGCATGCTTGAGGCTACTCTGTTCGGTTATGAAAAGGGAGCGTTTACCGGTGCGGTTCAGTCCTGCCCCGGCAAGTTTGAGCAGGCCCAGGGCGGAACTATTCTTCTTGATGAGATAACCGAGATGAATCTAGATCTCCAGTCCAAACTTCTCAGAGTTCTTCAGGAAAGAGAAGTTGAACGTCTCGGCGGCAGAAAAATGATAAAACTTGATGTCAGAGTTTTGGCGACATCCAACCGCAATCTGAAGCAGGCGGTGGCTGAAGGTAAATTCCGTGAGGATCTGTACTATCGGCTCAATGTGTTTCCTCTTGCCTGGAAGGCGCTTAAGGATCGCCGCGGTGATATCATACCTCTTGCCGAGCATCTGCTTCAGATTAGAGCAAGAGAAAACGGCTGCCGCGTTCCTGTACTGGATGAAAGTGCAAGAAGGGTGCTGACTGCCTATTCTTTTCCTGGAAATGTCAGAGAGCTGGATAATATTATGCAGCGTGCTCTTATTCTTTCTCAGAACGGCGTAATAGGGCAGGGCAGTCTGATGATGGACGGAGATCTCTCAATGGATGAGAACCTGTCCGATGCTGCGGTTTCCGAGGATCAGGTTTATGAAATAAGAGACTTCGATGAGGCGGATGGATCATGTGAAGATCAGCAGCCGGCAGCCGGCAGCGATGCGGTATGTCCGGAGAGCCTCGGACTTGAACTGAAGCAGCAGGAGAATCAGATTATTCTCGATGCTCTGAATGCCTGCAACGGATCCAGAAAGGCTGTGGCAGAGAGACTGGGGATCAGTCCGCGCACTCTTCGCTACAAGATTGCAAAAATGAAGGAGATGGGCTGCAAGATCCCGGAAATCAGCAGGTTTGAAAAACCTCTTCCGAATTTTGCATGATTATATTCCTGTGACAGTTTGCCGGACCGGCTGATCTGTACCGGCTGAAAAAAGTTTATATTATTATTTTTTATATGCTCCCGCTATCGGCCTTACCGCTGTATAGCGGTTTTTTATTCCTGACTTCGAACCTCCCCTCACCGGCGGAAAACATGACGCCGGAAAGTATACTGTTCATATATGTTCACAGGATTCTGCAGCGGCGCTGAGTCAAAAAAAAAAGTTCCGTAAAAACGGAACTTTTTATATAAAATCTTAAAGCTATGCTGCAGGATTATTTAACTGCAATACGCTCTGCTGCAACCTTGAGAGCTTCGTCAACAGACTGACGGCCGGTTGTAGAATTTCTGAGAGCCTGCTGGAAAGCTGCCCAGAAGCGGTTCATTTCAGGAACGTTAGGCATTGGTTCACCGTTGATAGCGTTAGCCATGGTAGCCTTGATGCGAGGATCCTTTTCAAGAGTCTTCTGGAATGACTTGAGAGCAACGGCACCAAGAGCCTTGTCATCGTTAACTTCCTTAAGACCGGCATCTGTCAGCAGATAGTTTTCGAGGAATGCAACAGCAAGCTCCTTGTTAGGAGACTGTGCATTGATGGTTGCTGCCAGAACACCTACGAAAGCCTTGGCCGGCTTGCCGGCAAGCTTAGGAAGTGCATTTACAGTGTATTTGACCTTCCCGTCATAGTTTGACCACGCCCATGGGCCTGTGATGATGCATGCAACATCACCCTTTGCAAAGGATGAATCCATGACACCATAGTCAGTACCCTTGGCCATGATTCCTTTCTTGATTACGTCAACCAGGTAGTTGATGCCGATCTTTGAGCCTTCGTTGTTTACGCCGGTGTCGGAGATGTCATACTTGCCTGAGCCAACCTTCTTGAAAGCATAACCGCCGTTTGCTGCAATGATAGGGTATGAGAAGTATGGAGTGGTGTAGTCCCACATGATAGCCTTCTTGCCCTTGGCCTGAAGCTGCTTGTCCAGTGCTTCAAAATCCTCGTAGTTCTGAGGAGCCTGCTTAACCAGATCCTGGTTGCAGATAAGACCGATTGCCTCGATTGCAATAGGATAACCGTAAATCTTTCCGTCGATTGATACTGCATCCCATGCGAATTTCTGGAATTTGTCTTTAAATGCACTGCTTGGGTTCAGTTCTGAAAGAAGACCTGCCTTCTGCCATTCGCCAAAACGATCATGAGCCCACAGGAAAATATCTGGACCGTTGCCGGTAGCGGCAGCCTGCTGGAACTTATTCTCTACTCCGTCAGGATGAGCAACCTCCACTGGAACACCCTGCTCCTCGGTAAATTTTTTGCCTACCTTTTCAAGACCGTTGTAACCTTTATCACCGTTTACCCAAATTACCAGCTTACCGGCTTCAATTCCTGCGGAAGCCATAGAAGAAATACCAAGTGTAGCTGCGGCAACTAAAGTTGCAATGATTTTCTTTTTCATGAGAATTATTCCTTTTATTTTTTTGTTAGTTTTTACTATGGTTTCCTAAATTGCAAACCGTATTAACATTATGATCTTTTGCCTTGATAATGTCTAAAGGGGAATGATTTGATTTCTAAATTTTGCGACTCAAGTTTGATTTTTTTGTGATTTGCGTCGCTTGTTTGGCCGTAATGCCGCTCTGCTTCCGGATTTTTGCTCATAATGACGGCCGGGAATTTTCGATACCGGCGATGAATTTGTTCATGTGACAGGTCAGATTCGGATGATCTGTCAGCGGTTCTGCCGCACAGCC
Source organism: Succinivibrionaceae bacterium (assembly GCA_016284235.1). Taxonomy (GTDB): domain Bacteria; phylum Pseudomonadota; class Gammaproteobacteria; order Enterobacterales; family Succinivibrionaceae; genus UBA2804. Next base: position 4,385 of record JAEEOK010000112.1, on the reverse strand, counting down.
GTCTTAAACCTTTCTGCTGAAGACTGCTGTGCTGATTTTTCTGTTCTGCATTATGATCATGCGGCTCAGATTTTTGAGCAGATTCTTTTCAGTTCTTCTGCCACATAGTCAAGATCCTTCTGCTTAAGAGCCGGACACAGCGGAATTGTGAGGATCCTGGAATAGTATTTCTCGGTCATTTCGAGAGGTTTGTATCTGCCGGTTCTCCTGTAGTACGGCTGGTGATAGATTGGAATGTAGTGGACATTTGCTCCTATCCCCGCCTCCCGCAGACTGTCGTAGACATATCTGCGCCTGTCAGGTTTAACCTTGATAACAAACAGGTGGTAGGCGCAGAGTCTGTCGTCACAGATCCCGGGAAGTTCAATCTGCTCTATATCCTTCAGTCTGTCAAAGTAGAAGTCCGCATATTCGTTGCGTATTCTTATCCATTCATCAAGATTTTTCAGCTGGGAAATTCCAAGTGCCGCATTGATATCAGGCATTCTGTAGTTGTATCCAAGCTCGAGCTGCTGATAAACCCATCCTCCGTCGGTCTCTCCCTCCATGAATCCGGCATCCCGTGTTATTCCGTGGGTGCCGAACAGCTTCATTCTGCGGTGAAGTTCAGCATCGTTAGTCACCGCCATTCCTCCTTCACCTGTTGTTATGGCTTTGACGGGGTGAAAACTGAAGACCGTTATGTCGCTGTATCTGCAGCTTCCTATTTTTTCGCCCCTGTATGCGGCACCGAGAGCATGACAGGCGTCCTCAATAATTTTAAAACCGTATTTTTTACTCAGTTCGTGGAGTTTTTCCAGATCTGCAGGCATTCCGGCAAGATGAACAACTATGACAGCCTTCGGTCTGATCCGTGCCGATTCAAGCTTGGCCTCAAGTCTGTCCATGTCCATGTTTCCTGTACCGTACTCCAGATCTACAAAGTCGACATCCGCTCCGCAGTACAGGGCACAGTTGGAAGAGGCCACGAAGGATACTGATGACACCCATACCGTATCTCCCGCGCCTATTCCAAGGGCAAGACATGCTATGTGCAGGGCTGCTGTTCCTGAATTTACCGCTGCGGCGTATTTAGCTCCGCAGTAGCCGGCCACCGCGTCTTCAAAAGCCTTTACAGCAGGTCCCTGGGTTATCAGAGGTGATCTGAGAATATTTACAACAGCATCTATGTCGTCCTGTGAAATGATTTGTTTTCCGTATGGGATCATAGACCGAGTTCCTGATTCAGTTTAACAATTTCTTCAACTGAGAGATAAACAGGATTGTTGAGAGAATTGTATTCGAACATATGATCCACTGCTTTTCCTTTTTCACCGGCTGCATTAACGGAATAGTCTGCATTGATGTTTATGGTTATGGACGGAGTTATGACGAAGTGATCGTCAAATTCAAGAGTGTGGTATGCATCATCGGCAGGACACATTACCTCGTGAAGCTTTTCTCCGGGTCTGATTCCTATTATTTTAATCGGCAGATCAGGTGCCATGGCCTTAGCCAGATCAACAACTCTTATTGACGGTATTTTAGGGATAAATGTTTCACCGCCCTGCATTCTTTCCAGATTTCTGATTACAAATTTGACTGCATCTTCAAGTTTGAACCAGAATCTTGTCATTTCCTCATGGGTCACAGGAATAGCGTCTGCATTGCTGTTGATCAGCTTTCTGAAGAACGGAACCACGGATCCCCTGGAACCGACGACGTTGCCGTAGCGCACCACTGAAAATCTGGTCCTGCCTCCTCCGACCATGTTGTTGGCTGCGACAAACAGTTTGTCAGAGCAAAGCTTTGTTGCACCGTACAGATTTACCGGGTTGGCTGCCTTGTCTGTCGAAAGCGCAATGATTTTTGAGACATTGTTGTAAATTGCGGCATCTATGACGTTGCTGGCTCCGATAACATTGGTTTTTATGCATTCCATCGGATTGTATTCCGCCGTCGGAACCTGCTTCAGAGCTGCGGCGTGGATAACTATATCAACATCTCTCATAGCTTTTTTAAGGCGTTCCAGATCCCGCACATCGCCTATGAAGTAGCGCATGACAGGTCCGTTGAAGATCTGGCTCATTTCAAACTGCTTGAGTTCACCGCGTGAGAAAATGATAATCTTACGTGGTTTGTAGTTTTTAAGCAGATATTCCGTAAAGGCTTTGCCGAAGGACCCCGTACCGCCGGTGATCAGTATGCTTTTTCCGTTTATCATTTGATTTCCTTTTTCTGTACAGCCGTGCAGCGTAATTTTTATGCACTAACCGTGACTGCAGTAGTGCAGAGCTACATTACATCATTCCACACTGAATAATAAAACTTCTGATGCTGTTTTTGTTCGATCTGCCTTACATTTTGTCTGATCAACTCTTACGTCACTTTATTGACTGACAGTCAATTTTCTGTCTTTTGCCTTTGAGATCAAATTTTTTTCTGTCGATGAAATATACAATCATACTGCGTTTAAGTATGGATCGCATTACGCGGTGAGGGGGAAATGTGGATTTTGAAGGCAACCTGCTGATCCTTGACAGTGACTCTGAACGAAGACAGCAGATAGAAACCATAGCAGGATTTCTTGGTATTTCGTCTCAGAGCGGAAGCGAGGATGATTGTCTTGCATATCTTGATGATTCAAATGAAATGACAGCTGTAATCATAGGTAAGGTTGCAAAAGTTTCTCTTCCTCAGCTCCTTGTAAAATATCCGAAAATACCGTTTATCGGTATTAATCTTGATGTTGAATACAGCAATACCAACATGATGGGTTATGTGAAGTACCCCTTCGAGCTTGATGATTTCACCCAGCAGATGAGGTACTGTCAGTCTTTCTATGCCATGCATCCGCGTAAGAAATCTTCCGGTGAAGGCAATGAGACTCTTCTTAGACTTCTTGTCGGCCAGGGAAGTGCCATCAAGGAGGTCAGGCATCTTATTGAGCAGGTGGCCTCCACTGATGCAAATGTGCTTATTCTCGGCGAATCCGGTACCGGCAAGGAGGTTGTCGCAAGATCGGTGCATGAGCTGTCGAATCGCAGAAACGGCCCTTTTGTTCCCATCAACTGCGGTGCAATTCCTCCGGATCTTCTTGAGTCCGAGCTTTTCGGTCATGAAAAGGGTGCTTTCACCGGTGCCATCAGTTCCCGCAAGGGCCGCTTTGAAATGGCTGAGTCAGGAACAATTTTTCTTGATGAAATCGGTGATATGCCCATGCCTATGCAGGTAAAGCTTCTGCGTGTTCTTCAGGAGCGCTGTTTTGAGCGTGTCGGCGGCAGCCGTCCGATTAAGGCTGATGTGCGTGTTATAGCAGCCACCCACCGTCATCTTGAAGAAATGATTGCCGAGGGAAAGTTCAGAGAGGATTTGTTTTACCGTCTGAATGTTTTCCCTATTGATACACCTCCGCTGAGGGACAGGACAGACGATATTCCGCTTCTGCTGCAGGAACTTATATCAAGGCACTCTCTTGAGCACAGAGTAAATATAAGATTTACACAGAGAGCCATTTCCTCTCTTATGATGCACAGCTGGCCGGGAAATGTCCGTGAACTTTCAAATCTGGTGGAGCGTCTTATGATCCTCCATCCGAACTGTATCGTTGATGATGTGGATCTCCCTGCAAAATATCAGTACGGCGTTGACAAGAAGGCTCTTGAACAGGATGCATCCCCTGCAAGTGAAAGAGCTGCGCTTCTTGCAATGTTTTCTGATTCAGCTGATGATGAGAGGCTGTCTTCGGCAGCATCTTTGAGCACCGGTGATGCAGCGGCGGGCAGGGATGAGGAGGCTGCAGCATTTGCCCAGATACTGCCGGAGGATGGCATTAATTTAAAGGATATGCTGTCGGATCTTGAGATTAACATGATAAGACAGGCTCTTGACAAGGTAAACGGAGTTACGGCAAGAGCGGCTGAACTTCTCGGCATGCGGCGGACAACCCTGGTTGAAAAAATGAAGAAATTTGGAATTGCCGCCAGGGATTCACAGTAATCTGTATTCATGATCAGATATGAGCATAGGTATGAACCATGAAAAAAGTGTTTTTTTACCGTGTTGTCTTCATATCATGTGTGATAGGAATGATTTGCGGTTTGATTAATCATTCATGGATGTTTTTCATATCTTTTATGGTTTACTGCATTGTTTTTGGTTTGGCTAAATAAGGAACAGTGTTGTTGAATCGGAAGATTATCATCATATTTTTTTTAACTGACACAATTCAGAGCTTCTGCTCATTTCACAAACAAAAAGCCCGCTGTTATGCGGGCTTTTATAGTAAACGAATTTAATATCTGAGTTATACAGGTACAGGAACCTGTTCATCTCGAAAGCACTTGAAACTACAGAGACTTGCCAGTTTCGCATTAGGTTTTCTGTACTGAGAATAGTAAGCATCC